>NZ_PSVU01000021.1:0-55540 GCF_002932515.1 Rathayibacter sp. AY1D5 | reverse complement strand
CGGCTGCGGTCCACCGCGCCCGGGCTGGGCATCGTCCTGCTCTCGGCCGTCGACGCGATGCACCGCTTCCTCCGCCTCGACCGCGCCGAGGCCCGCGGCGGCCGCCGCGACGGCGAGCGCCGCCGTGCCGACGCCGTACCCCAGGCCGGCCGCCCAGCGCCGGTCGAGCAGCAGCCGCGCGGTCTCGACGCTCGCCGTGCTGAACGTGGTGAAGCCGCCGAGCACGCCCGTCCCGAGCACGGCCCGCCACACCGGGTCGAGGACACCGGCCAGCACGAGCCCGGTGACGACTCCGAGCAGCAGCGACCCGCTGACGTTGATCAGCGCGGTGCCGACCGGCCAGCGCGCCGGCACGAGCGACCGCGCGACCCCGTCGACGACGAGCCGTGCGGCCGCTCCGACTCCGCCCGCGAGAGCGACCGCGAGCAGCAGGCCGGGCGTCACGCCGCCGCCCTCCGCCGCCCCGCGACCGCGATGCCCAGCGCCGCGGCGAGCACGCCCAGCACGAGCGTGCCGCCGGTGTAGAGCAGGTACTCCACGACGTGGCCGCCCTCGAGCAGCGCGACCGTGTCGAGCGAGAAGGTGCTGTAGGTCGTGAATCCGCCCAGCACGCCGGTGCCGAGCAGGAGGCGCAGGGTGCGGCGCCCGCCCTCGTCCGGCCCGCGCCGCGCCAGCGCCTCGAGCAGGAGGCCCAGGAGGAACGCGCCCGGCAGGTTCACGGCGAGCGTCGCGACCGGCACGACGCCCAACGGGGGCAGTGCGGCGCCGATCGCGGCGCGCGCAGCCGTGCCGACGGCTCCACCCGCCGCGACGAGGAGGATCGCGGAGGGGCGCAGGTGGAGGGGTCGCGTCACTCCGCGAGGTCCCAGGGCGCCGGGCGCGACGGGTCGCGGTCGGCGCGCGGGACGACGAGCACGGGGCGGTGCTGGCGGTGCGCGAGGTGGGCGGCGACGCTCCCGCTGAGGAACTCGGCGATGCTCGCGAGCACGCCCGCGTCGCGGGTGCCGACCACGATCATCCGCGCGTCGACCTCCTCGGCGACCTCGGCGAGCGCCAGGGCGGGCTCGCCCCGCGCCGCGCGCAGCGACCACTGCACGGTGCTGCCGTCCAGCTCGTGCTCGACCGTCTCGCGGAGCCCGGGCGGGAGGGACGGGCCCTCGCCGCGGTCGGCCGCGGCGCCGACGAAGCCGAGCGGGATGCCGCCGGTCATCGGATCGACGTACTCGCCGACGAGGTACGGATCGGCCGATACGGACACGAGCAGCAGGGCGGCTCCGGCGTCGGCGGCGACGCGGGCGGCGGTGCGCAGGACCTCGGGTCGCTGGCCGTCGACGATGCCGACGAGGACGGGCCCGATGGGGGTGGGTGCGGTCATGAGGAGCTCCTTCCCGGTTGCGCCCCATCCTGGCACCGCACGGGCGCGAGCGGTCGGAGCATCCGTGCCGGATCCGTCGTGATCGTTCCGTTATGCGCGGGCCTCGGGCTAGAGTGGCTCGTCGCCGGATCCCCACCGGCCCCCGACCCCCCGTCACCACCGTCATCCGAGGAGAACGCACGCGTGTCGAAGCCAGGCATTCCCACCCCTGAGGAGAGTGCCGGCACCCCGACCACTGCACCCCCGACCCGGCGCGAGGCCCGCGAGGCCGAGCGCCGTGCGGCCCGGGCCGAGACGGAGACGGACGCGGCGACCGCCGGTGCCGCGGTCGAGGGCAGCGGATCGGACGAGACGATCGCCTCTGCGGAGAACGGCGTCTCCGCCGGAACTGCGCCCACCGCCGTCGACGCCGCAACGGCCGCGGCGACCGCTCCGACCGTCTCGGTCGAGGTCCCCGCCGTCGCCTCCCCCGCCTCCCGGTCGATCCCGGCCTCACCGCGCCGCGCGTCCGCCTCCCGCCCCGTCGCTCCCCGCGCCGCCGAACCCGCCCGAGCCCGTGGCCTCAGCCGTCGCGCCCTCGCCTTCGGCACCTTCTCGGTGGTCGGCGGCCTCTTCGCCACGGCCGCGATCCCCGCGTACGGCGCCCGCAGCTCCTCCGCCACCGCGACCGGCCGCGCCGCCGCGAACCGGGTCGGCCTCCAGAACCTCACTGTCTCCTCCGACGCCGCCGGCCAGACCGCCGTCCGCGACGCCTTCGCCGCCCCGACCCAGGCGCAGCTCGACGAGGCCAGCCGCCAGGCGGCCGTGCTCTCCGGATCCAACGGCGGCGAGTTCTCGACCGTGCAGACCCGCGCGGTCGGCGACGACTACCCGTGGCCCTACGAGACCATCGACGACGACGGCGGCGGACTCTCGCCCCTCGGCTACTACTACCGCGAGTGCGTCGACTTCGTGGCCTGGCGCCTCAACCGCGACGCCGGTCGCACCTCCGCGCCGTGGAAGTACACGTGGGGGAACATCACCCCGCTCGGCGGCAGCGCCTACGAGTGGCCGGACAACTGGGCCGCGAAGGGCTGGGCGACCAGCAGCGTCCCGATCGTCGGCTGCGTCGCGTGGTGGACCTACAACCACGTCTCGTACGTGCAGAAGGTCAACGACGACGGCACGGTGCTCCTCGAGGAGTACAACTACGGCGGCAAGCACAGCTACGTGACCCGCACCTTCCCCACCGCCCAGGTCCCGCTCTTCCTGTACCCGCCGGTCCTGTAGGGGGCCTGTTTCCGTCGCGCGTCGGCGGGCGGTGCGTCGCGATCCGTCCCCAGCGCACGCCGACGGGCGAGGGGGTGCGATCCCGCGTCAGGCGAGCGCGGCGAGGAAGATCGCGAAGGCGGGCGTCGTCGGATCGACGAGCGCCATGTGGTCGGCGTCGGCGAGCTCGTGGAGCTGCACGGCGGGGTGCCGGTCGGCGTATCGGCGGCTGTAGGCGTCGGGGACGTCCTCGTCGAGTACGCCGTGGATCAGCGTGGTCGGCTGCGGCGGCGCGGGCAGCTGCGCGGGGTCGGCGCCCGGGAGCAGCGCGAGGTCGCCGCCGAGGAGCTCCCCCACGGCGTCGTCGCTGAGGCGGTCGGCGGAGGCGGCGGCCAGGTCGAGCACGCCCGCCAGCGCCACCACAGCGGCGACGTGCGGCGACGGACGGGCGGCCTGCGACCAGACGGCGAGGTGGCCGCCGGCGGAGTGGCCGACGAGGGCGACCGGTCCGGCGCCGGGCAGCAGTGCCGGGAGCGCCGCGAGCACGGCCAGGACGTCGTCGCCGGTGCCCGGCCAGCCGCCTCCCGGGTCGCCCGTGCGCCGGTACTCGGGGAGGAGCACGTCGTGCCCGCGGTCGGCCAGTGCCGCCGCGAGCGGCCGGGCGTGCCGCCGGTCCCACCGCGCCCGCCAGAACCCGCCGTGCACGAGCACGACCGGCCGGCGCGCCTCGCCGGGCGCCCCGCGGAAGACGTCCGCGATCTGCTCCGGAGCCTCCCCGTACCGGCGCACCTCGTCCGGCTCGCGCCCCTCCGACTGCTGCATCCCCCCAGTACCTCCCCGCGAGACGCCACGTCGGTGCGCCCGGCACGGCGTGTCGCGTACCGGAGCGGCATCTCGCGGAGAGGGAGGGGAGGGCGCGGGAGCTCGCGTCAGGACTCGAACCAGCCCCGGGGGTGGTGGTCGGCCGTGAGGGGCGTGCGCGGCCGGGTCGGGCGGGCCCAGCGGACGGCGTTCGCCAGCACGCGCCGGATGTCCGGGTGGTGGTAGACGGGGTAGTCCTGGTCGCCGGGCGAGAAGTAGAAGACCTTCCCGAGGCCGCGGGTGTAGGTCACGCCGGAGCGGAACACCTCGCCGCCGGTGAACGTCGACAGGAACACCGTCTCCTCCGGCACCGGGATGTCGAAGTACTCGCCGTACATCTCCTGCTCGGGGATGATCAGCGGGCTGGGCACGCCCTCGGCGATCGGATGCGTGGGCGCGATCGTCCAGACCAGCTCGCGGTCGCGGTCGTTGCGCCACTTCAGCGAGCAGGTCGTGCCCATGAGCGCCTTGAAGATCGACGAGTAGTGGCCCGAGTGCAGGACCAGGATCCCCATCCCCTCCTGCACGTGCCGCAGGACGCGCTGGACGACCTCGTCCGACACCTCCTCGTGCGCGATGTGCCCCCACCACAGCAGCACGTCCGTCGTCGCGAGCGCCTCCTCGGTGAGCCCGTGCTCGGGCTCGGGGAGCGTCGCGGTGCGGACCGAGACGGCGTCGCCGAGCGACTCCGCGAGCCCGTCCGCGATGACGCGGTGGATGCCGTCCGGGTAGTGGCGCAGCACGGTCTCGTCGCCACGGGTCTCGTGGCGGAACTCGTTCCAGACGAGGACCTCGATCGGGGCGCTCATGCGACCGCCACCTCCTGCTTCTCGGCGGCGGAGCGGTAGATCGCGTCGACCACCCGGCTGCGGTGCAGCGCGTACTCGCCGTAGTGGCCGGAGTAGCGGGGGCCGCCCGCGGGCGCGTCGGCTCCCGAGGCGATGGCCTCCAGGAACTCGGCGATGACGGAGCGGTGGTGTCCGGCGGGGACCTTCACGTCGGGGTGCGAGACGGTCGGCGCTCCGGCGACCTCGGAGTAGAGCGTCAGAGTCCCTTCCGTGGCGTAGTCGGCGATGTGGAGGCGCGCGCCCCCGGCCGAGCCGAGCAGCTCGACCTCGATGTCCTCGTCGACCTTCGAGTAGCTGGCCCAGGAGGCGTCGAGCTGGAGCGAGCGGCCGTTGTCGAGGCGCAGCAGGGCGCTCGAGAAGTCCTCCACCTCGAACGCGTGCGTGCCGGTGGCGGCGACGCCGTGCGGGCGCCCTCCGCGGCCGGAGCGGCCGATCTCGCCGTACGCGACCGCCGAGACGCTGGTCACGCGCGGCTCGTCGAGCAGGTGCAGCGCGATGTCGAGCACGTGGGAGCCGAGGTCGATGAGCGGGCCGCCGCCGGCGAGCTCCTTGCTGGTGAACCAGGAGCCGATGCCGGGGATGCCGGTGCGCCGCTGCCAGCTCGCGCGGGCGTGGTAGACGTCGCCCAGCGGCGCGTCGTCGAGGTAGTCGCGGAGGAAGGCGACGTCGGCGCGGCGGCGGTGGTTGTACGCGATCTCGAGCGCCCGGTCGTTCGTGCGGGCGGCCTCGACCATCTCCGCCGCCAGCTCAGCGGTGGTGGCGAGCGGCTTCTCGCAGAAGACGTGCTTGCCGCTCGCGAGCGCGGCCACGGCGATCGGGTGGTGCAGGTGGTTCGGGACGCCGATGGAGACGACGTCGAGGTCGTCGCGGGCGACGAGCTCCTCCCAGTCGGCGTAGAGGTCGGGGACGCCGCGGGTCGCGCCGAGTTCGTGCAGGCGCGCCTCCTCCTGGCCGGCGAGCGCGACGACGCGGGCGCCGGCCAGGGACTGGAAGGCATCGAGGTGGGTGGTGCCGGCGAAGCCGAGGCCGACGACCCCCACGCGCAGCTCAGTGGTGTTCTCTGTCATGCGCCGAGCCTACTCGAATCGATTCGAGCACTCCATGGGCGGTGCGGCTTCCCGGAGCATCCGGCAGGCCGGCTTCAGGCCGCGAGGCGCGCCTCGAGCGCGGCGAGCGACGCGCGCAGGGCCGGCGCCTCGAGGGCGTCGCCGTCGGCGGCGGCGTGCGCGGCGGCGAACGCCTGGACCTGGCGGTGCAGCTCGACGCGGGTCCCGCCGCGGGCGACGACCGCGAGCCGCTCGGCGAGGCGCACGCCGGCGCGGACGACGAGCGGCTGCTCCATCGCGTACGAGCGCAGCGCGAGGAACACGTCGGCCAGCAGCTCACCCGCTCGGGGCCACGGGACGACCAGGCGGACGACTCCGTCGGAGTCGGAGTAGCGGCCGCGCGCCTCCGGCCGGCCGCAGAGGTCGACGAGCGCGCTGGTCAGGGCCTCGACGGCGCCGACCGCGGTGTACGGGTCGTTGGTGCCGGTCGCGAGCCCGCGGACTCCGATCTCGACCACCTGCTGGACGGCGTAGCGGAGGTCCTGGTGCGGGGTGCGGGCGTCGGCGACGACGACCGCGGCGACCGCCTCCTCCTGGGCGACGGACCCCTCCAGGACCTCGAGCACCGGGTCGCCGACGAGGACGTGGTCGCCGGGCAGCGCGAGCACCCGGAGCCGCGCGTCGCCGCGGCGGGCCAGGGCGACCAGCCGCTCGACCTCGAGCTGCTCGACGTAGCCCCCGCGCACCGCACGCAGCACGACCGGCTCGCGCCCCGCCGGCGGCAGGGCCTCCTCCGCGAGCAGTGCCCCCTCCGCATCCGTCGGCTCCTCCCCGTCCTCCGGGTGCAGCCGCTCGATGACGTCGACGAGCTCGCCGAGCACCCGCTGCTGCAGCGTCGTCACCTGCACCGACAGAGCGATGTGGTGGATGAAGTAGACGAGCACCGCGACGTCGCCCACCGCGAGCAGCACCGAGAACGAGACGGCCACCACCGGCACGAACGTCAGCGACGCGTCCTCCTCCGTGTGCACCGCGCGCAGCACGATCAGGGAGTACAGGAACGTGGAGGTGAGCACCGCCAGGACGATCTGGTTGCCGCGGTCGGCCATGAAGTTGCGGACCAGCCGGGGCCCGTAGGCGGAGGACGTGGTCGCCAGCACCGAGATCGTGATCGAGAACGAGGTCGCGGCGACGCCGAGCATCGTCCCGCCGATCGCCGAGAGGATCGCCCGGCCGCCGGTCGGCGACAGGTCCTCGATCAGGGGGATGTCGCTGTCGCCGGCGCGGACCAGCAGGTGGTCGACCTCGACCAGCCCCAGCGCCAGCCCGACGGCGAGGACGCCGAACAGGGCCGGGAGGAACCAGAAGGATTCGCGGAGGTGGAGGAGCCGGGAGCGCATGCTCGAAGGCTAGGGCGGCGCCTGCTCGCGGGCCGCGTCGCCGCGGAGGCTTGCGCGCCGGGCCGGGACGTGCCGCGGTGCCTGCCGCGGAGGCGTCGTCGCGTCGAGGGCCGTCCGCACTGCGGGGGCGTCCTCGCGACGGACGCCGGACGCACCGGAGGCGCCGACCCACGGGGATCGGCGCCTCCACGGGGCGTCAGGTGACGTTGATGAGCGTGCGCTGCCAGCCGGAGGAGCCGTCGGGCGCGACCGGTGCGCGGTCCTCGATCTGGACCATGCCGTTCTTGTCGACCGCGCGGACCGCGACGTAGTGCGAGCCGGGCTGGGCGTCCCAGTCGACGAACCACTGCACCCAGGTGTCGAGGTTGACCGGGGTCGAGAGCGTCGCCTCCTGCCAGTCGCCGTTGTCGATGCTCACCTCGACCTTCTCGATGCCGATGCTCTGCGCCCAGGCGACGCCCGCGATCTTGAGAGCGCCCGAGGTGACGGGGACGCCGATCCGCGGGGTGTCGATCCGCGAGGACATCTTGATGGGGGCCTCGGCGGAGTAGCCGCGCGGGGTCCAGTAGGCCTGGTCGGCCTCGAAGGTGGTGACCTTGAGCTCGGTGAGCCACTTGGTGGCCGAGACGTAGCCGTAGAGGCCGGGCACGATCATCCGCACCGGGAAGCCGTGCTCGAACGGGAGGGGCTCGCCGTTCATGCCGACGGCGAGGATCGCGTCGAGGTTCTCGTCCGTGACCGCGGTGATCGGGGTGGACGCCGTGTAGCCGTCGCTGCTGGTGGAGAGGAGCATGTCGGCTCCGCTCTGCACGCCGGCCATCTTCAGCACGTCGCGCAGGGGGACGCCGAGCCACTTGGCGTTGCCGACGAGGTTGCCGCCGACCTGGTTCGAGACGCAGGTGAGGGTGATGCCGTACTCGTCGAGGCCCATGTCGAAGATCTGCTGGAGGTTCAGCGTCACCTCGCGGTCGACCATGCCGGTGATCTTCAGCGACCAGGCCGACGGGTCCAGGTTGGGCACGGTGAGGGCGGTGTCGACGCGGTAGAAGTCGGCGTTCGGCGTGTAGAGCGGGGTGATGCCCTCGATGTCGAGCTCGGCGCCCGCGGGGACCGAGACGGTGCTGCGCGGGGACGGCAGGCGCAGGGCGTCGCGGACGCCGGCGAGGGAGGAGGTCGCCGCGTTGACCAGGCGGGCGCCGGTGCCGACGACGGCCGCGCCGACGGCGGAGATCAGCGCGATGCGGAAGAAGCCGCGGCGCTCGAGGGCGCCCGGACGGGCCTCGGAGGATGTTCCCCTGGCCTCCGAGGCCCGGGCCGCACGCCAGCCGCGCAGGCGCGTGAAGAGGAGGTGCATGACGACGACGGCGACGACGAGTCCGACCAGCGTGGGCACCGCAGCGAGCGGCGACGCTCCGGTGCGGGTCACGATGGCGGCGATCGAGAGGCCGCCGGCGATCACGAGCAGCACCTGGCCGAGCGGCGGGCGGACCAGCTGGAGCACTCCGGCGATCGCGGCGGCGACGACGACCGCGGCGCCCACGCTGCCGAGCAGGAAGGTCTTGTCGTTCTCGCCGAACGTCTCGATCGCGAACTCCTTGAGCGGGCGCGGGACGATGTCGACGATGAAGGCGCCGAGCGCGAGCACGGGGCTCGCGGTGCGGGCTACCGCGAGGGCGATGAGCTCGGCGACGGCGAGGAGGACTCCGCCCGTGACGATGCCCGCGAGGGCGGCGAGCAGGAAGTAGAGAGCTCGATGCTCGCGCACGGGTGCCGCTGTCTGGTTCATGGAGGAGAGTTTTCTCCCGCGACCTGCCGTTTCCCAGGGTGTCCCTGGTTTGGTCGTGTAGGCGCCTTTTTCATAACGAACAGGTAACGCACAGCGGCGGCATCTCGACGGGATCACCTCTCGCTCGGGCCGCCGCCGGGCCTCACCGCGCGCGACGCCCCCGCCGGAGGACCGCCGCGTTCGCGGTGACGATGAGGGCGATCCCGATCCATCCGGCCGCGCCGACGTCCTGCCCGAGCACGACCGCGCCGATGAGGGCGGCCAGGACGGGGTTGGCGCTCATGAGCGTCCCGAACACGCTCGCCGGGAGCCTCCGGAGCGCGATCACGTCGGCCACGAACGGGACGGCCGTCGCCAGGACGCCGGCGCCGACCGCCAGGAGCACGGTGCCCGCGTCGGGGCGCGTCGAGACGAGCGTCCAGACGGCGACGGGCAGGAAGACGGCGGCGGAGATCCCGGTCGCCGTGGCGGTCCCCTGCGCTCCGGGCAGCCGGAGTCCGATGATCCGGTTGAGCAGGATGTACGCGGCCCAGCAGCACGCGGCCGCGAGACCGAGCGCGATCCCCAGCTGGTCGGACGAGGGCCTCGGCCCGGCGATCGCGAGGACGCCCGCTCCGGCGACGAGGGCGCAGAGCGCGCTGGTCCTGCTCCGGGAGCCGAGGAGCGCGACCGCCAGCGGCCCGCAGAACTCCAGGGTCACCGCCAGCCCCAGCCCGATGCGGTCGATGGCCGCGTAGAGCGTGAGGTTCATCGCTCCGAACACCACGGCGAGGAGCAGGACGGGCCACCACTGCGCGCGGGTCAGGTCGCGGATCCGCGGCCGCACGACCGGGAGGAGGATCAGCGCGGCGACGATCTGCCGGACGGCGACCACTCCGACGGATCCCAGGACCGGGAAGGCCAGAGTCCCGGAGGCCGCCCCGAGCTGATTCGAGAGGGCGCTCGCGAGGGCGGTCGCGACGCCGACGGTCCGTCCGTCGCCGGGGAGCTGCTTCGTCATGCCGGAAGTCTGCGAGCCGTCCGGCCCCGGCTCACAATGCATAACCGGTCCGATCGATGCGGGAACCGCATGAATAGGATGCGGTCATGGATCTGGAACTGCGCCACCTCCGGTCGTTCGTCGGCGTCGTGGACGCCGGGACCTTCACCGACGCGGGGATCGACCTCGGCATCTCCCAGACGGCGGTCTCCCGCAACGTCGCGGCGCTCGAGTCCGTCCTCGGACGAAGGCTCCTCCACCGGACGACCCGCAGCGTCGAGCTCGCGCCGGCGGGCGAGCGGGTGCTTCGGCACGCCCGCCGCGTCCTGGCCGTCGTCGACGATCTGCGCGAGGAGGCGGCGGCCGGAACGGACACGATCCGGATCGGCTACGCCTGGTCGGCTCTCGGCGAGCACACCCAGGAGTTCCAGCGCCGCTGGGCCGCGGCGCTCCCCCGCCACGAGCTGCGGCTGATCCGCTCCAACACCCCCACCGCGGGGCTCGCGGAGGGCCTCAGCGACCTCGCGATCCTCCGGCGCGGATCTCCGGCTGCGGACGTCGAGTCGGCTCTGATCGGCACCGAGAAGCGCTACTGCGCCCTGTCCGTCGACGACCCGCTCGCCGCGAAGCGCACGGTCACGCTCGCCCAGGTGGCGACCGCTCCGCTCGCGCTCGACGACCGGACCGGGAGCACCCGGCTCGACCTCTGGCCCGAGCACGACCGGCCGCGGATCACCGTCCCGACGACCGACGTCGACGACTGGCTCACGGTGATCACCAGCGGCTCCGCCCGCGGAGTGACCGCGGAATCGACGGTGAGCCAGTACCGACGGCAGGGCGTCGCCTACCGGGTCGTCCGCGACGCCCCGCCGGTCCCCGTGCACGCCGCGTGGATCCGGAGCGACCCGCCGCCCCTCCTGGGCGACGTCATCGGGCTGCTCCAGGGCCTCTACCGCACCTCCGACTGACGACGACGGCCGCCGGGGGCGATCCCCGGCGGCCGTCGTCGTCACGTCACTTGCAGGTGAGAGCGGAGTACGCGGCCTGCTTCGTGGTGGTCACCGATGCTCCGTCCACGGTCGCCGTCGCGGTCACCGTCGCCGAGCCCGCGGCCACCGAGGCGGCGCGGGTGGTGAAGGCGTGCGAGGCGCTCGACCCGGGAGCGATCCCGGTGAACGCCTTCGAGCCCCAGGCGGAGCCGAGGGTGATCCCCGCCGGGACCTTCGCATCGTTCCGAGCGGTGACCGTCACCACGACCTTGCCCGCCACGCAGCGGCTGGTGGCCGTCACGGTGGTCGGCACCGTCGCCGCGGAGGCGCGGACGATGGAGAGGCGGTAGGTCGCGGTGGTCGTGTGGTCCTGCGCCGACGACTCGACGACCACGCTCGTCGTCCCCGAGGCCGCGAGCGGCACGGTGCGGCGGACGGTGTCGTCGATCAGCACGCCGTCGACCTTCACCAGGCCGCTGGGCACGGCCGGGTCCAGGTCGAGCGAGACGCTCGTCGTGCCGGCCGGCACCGTGAGCGTGTGGTCCCTGACCCCGGCGGCGAGAGCCGGCGAGAGCGTCCCGACGTCGGAGGAGAGCTTCGTCAGCTCCGGGTCCGCAGCGTAGGTGGTCGACTCGGTCGTGTAGACCCCGAAGACACCGCCGACGTAGCTGGATCCGGTGCCCTGGAAGCGCACCGTGACGACGGGGATCTTCTGCCCCTTCGCGTCGAGCACGTACTTCCCGCTCTGGTCGCGCTTGTAGCTGTCCTTCGCGGCGAGACCGCTGAGGATCGACGCCGGGATCCGGTCGTACTGGACGTACCAGCTCGTCGCTCCGGCCGCTCCCGAGACCACCTCGGTCTTGAGCTTCACGTCGTTGAGGTAGACGTCGAAGGTGCGTCCCGCGTCGCCGCCGTAGTAGCGGACCCCGAGGTAGTTCGCCGGCAGAGCCGGGTCGACGATCATGTCGTACTGGAAGTACGCCTCCGCCGAGCGCTCGCCGTCGCGGTACCCCTCGCCGCGCCAGGTCCCCACCGAGGACCGCGCGGTCTTGTAGTTCTTGTCGGCCTCGCTGTTGTTGTTGTCGAAGGAGGTGAGGGAGTCGATCGTCGTCTCGTCGACGCGCAGCTGCTCCTTCTGCGTCCGGATCAGCTCCTGGGCCGCGGCCGAGTCGGGCTCGATCAGGGTCATGTAGGTCGCGTAGCGGGCGTTGTAGAGGCTGTAGTACGGAGTGAACACCCGGGCGGCGGACGCGGCGTCGACGTTCTTCATGCCGAAGCGCATCGTCGTGCGGCCGTTGCCGTCCGCGCCGTCGGGCAGGCGGACCAGGTTGCCGCGGACCGCGGACTTCCAGGCCGCGGAGTCCGCGACGACGACGTTCGAGTTCACGGACTTGTCGGCCATGCCCATGCGCACCAGGACGCCGGCGACATAGGACGCCTCGACGTTCGAGCGGTTGAGCTCGGTCGCCAGCAGCACCGGTCCGTAGCGGAACGCGGTCCAGTCGGGGTTCTCCGTGTCCGCGACCGCGCTGACCGCGGCGGGCAGCTTCCAGGTCAGCACGTCACCGGCGGCGACGGCGACCGAGACGTATCCGGCCTGGGCCGTGACGGCACGGACGGCACCGTTCACGGTGAGCGTCGGCGCTCCGTCGATCCAGGACGGCACGCGCAGCTTGAGGGTCGTGTCCGCGGCCACGGCTCCTCCGGCCAGCGCTTCGACCCTCAGGGTCGCCGTGTCCGTGCTCGGGATGTCCGCCGTCTGGGTCAGCCGGAGGTTGTTCGCGGAGGAGCGGAGGACCGAGGAGCGGAACTGGTTCACGAAGACGGTCTTCGGCTTCTCGAAGTAGATCGAGTCGCCGAGCTTGGTGAAGCTCTCGATACCCGAGCCGTGGTCGCACCAGAACTCGTCGAGCTCGTGCCCGAAGACCTTGGCGTAGCCCGCGGTCTGCGGCTGGAAGTAGGTCACCATGCCGGTGTCCGGGTTCTGCACCGAGAGGACGCCGTTGATGAACGTCTCCTCGTAGAAGTCGGCGTACTTCACGTCCTCGGTCACCTGGAACAGCGCCCGGGTGAGCTTGAGCATGTTGTAGATGTTGCAGCCCTCGGAGGTCGAGTTCTCGCCGTAGCCGGTGGTCTGGCCGTTCGTGGCGTACTCGTACAGGGTGCCGGGTGCGTGGAAGTGCTCGGACTGGCTGTTGCCGCCGTTGGCGTAGGTGTGGGTCTCGTCGACCATGCGCCAGAAGTTCTCGGCGGCACGGCGGTACATGTCGAGATCCGACTTCTCCGCGGCGGTGAGCGTGGCGTAGAGCGCCGGGTCGTCGGTGAAGACGCGGTAGCGCTTCAGCGCGCCGATCAGCTTCGGGACGGTCGTGTTCGCGTGCAGCCCGTTGAGGACGTCCTCGTTGTTCGCGAGCTTCTGGAACAGCGCGGTCTCGTCGAAGTACTCGGCCGCGCGCTTGTGCGCCGGGTCGTGCGTGGTCTCGTACAGGCGGTAGAGCGCCTCGTTCATTCCGCCGTACTCCGTGTTCAGGAGCTGCCCGGGGTTGGCCTGGCGGCCCGCCCAGGCGGTGATCCAGCTGCCGAAGCCGCCGGCGACGGTGAGCGCCTTCTGCGAGACGGCGTCGGGCGCCTGGTCGTGGGCGTCGAGGAGGCCTGCGAGCACCTTGTGCAGGTTGTAGAAGGGGACGAGCAGGCCGTCGCCGCCCGAGGGGAGGTAGCGGGTCGGGAACGGCGAGACGTAGCCGGCGTTCGCGGGGTCCTTGAGCGCGTAGGCGTCCTGGACCTTCTTCAGACCGTCGACGGAAGCGGTGAGCTTCGCGAGCAGTGCCGCCTTGGTGGCCGCGTCTTCCTCGGTCGCGTAGGCCTGCGAGAGCGCCGAGAGGTAGTGGCCGAAGAAGTGGCCCTGGAACCGGGTGCCGTTCTCGCGCTCCCAACCCCCGTATCCGCCGCTGGTGGTCGGCGTGAGCCCGGCCTCGCGGTAGAAGGAGTAGAGGAACATCTCGGGGTCGAGGCTCAGCAGGTACTCGACGGTCTGCTGCTCCCCGTTCTCGAGGTAGGGGTCCTGCACGGAGACGTCGGACAGGCCGGCCTCCAGAAGGTAGTTCGACGTCTTCACTCCCCGGGGCTGCACCTGGAGAGTGTAGGTCTTCGTGACCGCGGTGCTGCCCCCGTAGGTGGCGGAGCCGGTGAGGACGACCTGCGTCGCGGAGCCGGTGGGCGGCGTGACCGCGGCCGTGCCTCCGCTGATCGCGACGGTCGCCGGGTCGGAGGAGGTCCAGCTGAGGGCGGACCCCTTCGCGCCGACGGTGGGCAGGGTGAAGCCGGTGCTGGTGCTCGCGGGCGGGGCGACCAGCTCGAGGTCGGCCCGGGCGATGCTCGCGGGGTCGAAGGAGGGGTTGCCGGCCTTCGTCAGGGCGACGACGTCGGTGGTGGTCGCGACGCCGTTGTAGAGCGCGTAGTCGTCGAGCAGGCCGCGCAGGTGCGCGCCGTTGTACTGGGGGCCGTTGAAGCCGAGGGTCTTCGTCGAGGTGCTCTCGGAGCCGAGGACGCCGGATGCGGAGGAGGACGGCGCGGTCTTGACGACGGCGGTCTGCTTCACCCCGTTGCGGTAGAAGGCGACGGCCTTGGTGCTCTTGTCGTACGTGGCGACCACGTGCGTCCACTCCCCCGCGGGGAAGAAGCCGGAGCGGGCGGTCTCGACGGCGACCTTGTACGGCTGACCGCCGGACGGGCCGATCGAGAGGGCGAGCGGAGTGCCGTCGGCCTCGGAGGTGAGGTACCAGCCGTCGGAGTTGTAGGTGGTCTTGTTCCAGGTGAAGACCTGCTCACCGGTCATCGCGCTGGTCGGCTTGTACCAGAACGAGACGGTGAGGTCGGCGGGCTGCAGCGCCGCCGCAGTGCCGAGCGAGATCGCGTTCGATCCGGTGAACTCGAACGCCCGGCCGTTCAGGCCGGTGCCGTAGGAGGCGGTGCCCTTCTGCATCCCGAGGGCGGTACCACGACCGCTGGTGTCGGCGAGCGACCCGTCGAACGGGAGCTCGAGCACCTTCGCGGCGTCGAGCGAGGTGGTGGGGGCGGCCTGGGCCGTGGGGCCGACCGACAGGAGACCCGCCGTCAGCGCCATCACCGCCACGGTGGCCAGGGGGAGTCGTCGTCTCATTCGTAAGGCCTCTCGTCGTTGAGAAATCCGGCCCAGGGGGGCGGGCCGCCTCGAATGTTACCGTTAACAATAGTTTTCGGTGAGGTTTCGGTGAGAGGACTGACAGGGTCCTCGAGCGCTCAGCGGCGCCGGTCCAGAGCCGCCCGGAGGTACGGAGCGGTGCGGCTGCCCGCGGCCTCGGCGACCTCCTCCGGAGTGCCCGTCGCGACCACCGAGCCGCCGGCCCGGCCCGCCCCCGGGCCGAGGTCCACGACCCAGTCCGCGTCGGCGACGACGCGCATGTCGTGCTCGACGACGATCACCGTGTTGCCCGCGTCGACGAGGTGCTGCAGGTGCTCGAGCAGGCGGTCGGCGTCGGCGGGGTGCAGGCCCGACGTCGGCTCGTCGAGCAGGTAGAGCGTGTCCCCGCGCTGGGCGCGACGCAGCTCCGAGGCGAGCTTCACCCGCTGCGCCTCTCCCCCGGACAGCTCGGGCGCCGGCTGGCCGAGCGAGACGTAGCCGAGCCCCACGTCCACCAGAGCGTCGAGGTGGCGGGCGACCTCGCGGTCCTCGGCGAAGGCCTCGCGCGCGTCGGCGACGCTCAGCGCGAGGACGTCGGCGATCGTCCGGCCGCCGAGGGTGACCTCGAGGGTCTCGTCGTTGTACCGGGTGCCGCCGCACGCCGTGCAGGGCGCCTCGACGGTCGGGAGGAACAGCAGCTCCACCTCCACGGAGCCCTCGCCCTTGCAGACGGGGCAGCGCCCGCTGGGCAGGTTGAAGGAGAAGCGGCTCGCCGAGAAGCGGCGGCGCTTCGCCTCCGGGGTGGCCGCGAAGAGCGTCCGCACCCGGTCGAACAGACCCGTGTAGGTCGCGACGTTCGAGCGCGAGGTCCGGCCGATCGGGGTCTGGGTCACCTGCACCACCCGGCGCAGGCGGTCCGCGGGCCCGGAGGCGGTGCCGCGGGTCGCCGCCGCCGCCGCGTCGAGCAGCGGGTCCGCCTCCCCGCCCTCCTCCGCCGGCGCGTCCTCGGCGACGTCGGCGCGGAGCGAGGCGCGCAGCAGATCGGGCAGCGCCTGGTTCACGAGCGTCGACTTGCCCGATCCGGAGACACCGGTGACCGCGGTGAGCACCCCGACCGGGAACGCGACGGAGAGGTCGTCGAGGGTGTGCCGCGAGACTCCGGCGAGCTCGATCCACTGCTCCGCGGTGCGGCGGGAGCGCAGCGGCGCCGGGTCGCCCTCGGGGAAGAGGTAGCGGCGGGTGACGGAGCCGCGGGCGCCCGGCAGGCCGTCGAGCGGGCCGGAGTAGACGACGGTGCCGCCCCCCGACCCCGCGCCCGGGCCGATGTCGACGATCCAGTCGGCCTCGCGGATGACGTCGAGGGAGTGCTCGACGAAGAAGACGGTGTTGCCGGTCGCCCGCAGGGTCCGCAGGATGCCGAGCAGCGCCTCCGTGTCGGCGGGGTGCAGGCCCGTGGACGGCTCGTCGAGCACGAAGACGACGCCGAAGAGGCGCGAGAGCACCTGCGTCGCGAGGCGCATCCGCTGGAGCTCCCCCGAGGAGAGCGTCGGCGTGGAGCGGTCGAGCGAGAGGTGGCCGAGGCCCAGGTCGACGATCGGCGCGAGGCGGGCGACGAGGTCCTCGACCAGCCGCTGCGCGGCCAGGCGGGTCTGCGGAGCGCCGTCGGCCGGGGTCCAGCCGGGCTCCAGCACGCGCCGCGCGACGACGACCAGCTCCTCGAGCGGGAGCGCCGACAGCTCGGTGATGTCGAGCCCCTCGAAGGTGACCGCGAGCGCGTCGGGCTTCAGCCTCCGGCCGCCGCACACCGGGCAGGCGACGCTGACGACGAACGAGGCCGCGCGCTCGCGCATCCGGGCGCTCTTCGAGCCGGCGAAGGTGTCGAGCACGTAGCGGCGCACCCCGAGGAACGTGCTCATGTAGCGCGGCTCGTCCCCGGCGGCCACGGACGCGCGCACCTCCGCGGGAGAGCGGTCGGTCCACACGGGAACCTGCGGGGAGTCAGGAGTGTGCAGGATCCAGTCGCGGTCCTCCGCGGGCAGGTCGCGCCACGGAGCGTCGATGTCGTGTCCGAGCGAGATCAGGCTGTCGCGCAGTTGCTTGCCGTGCCAGGCGGTCGGCCAGGCGGCGAGCGCCCCGTCGCGGATCGAGAGGGAGTCGTCCGGCACCATCAGCTCGTCGGGGACGTCGTAGACCCGGCCGATGCCGTGGCAGCTGGGGCACGCGCCCTGCACGGTGTTGGCCGAGAAGTCCTCCGCGAGCAGCATCGGCGCGCCCTCGGGGTAGGCGCCGATGCGCGAGAACACCATCCGCACCACGCTCGAGAGCGTCGTCGCACTGCCGACCGTGGAGCGGGCCGAGCCTCCGGAGCGCCGCTGCGGGAGGGCGACGGCCGGCGGCAGGCCCTCGATCGAGTCGACGTCCGGCACGCCGACCTGGTCGATCAGCCGCCGCGCGTAGGGGGCGACCGACTCGAAGTAGCGGCGCTGCGCCTCCGCGTAGAGCGTGCCGAAGGCGAGCGAGCTCTTGCCCGATCCGGAGACCCCCGTGAAGGCGACGAGGGCGTCGCGCGGCACGTCGACGTCGATGCTCCGGAGGTTGTTCTCGCGGGCGCCGCGCACGCGGACGTGGTCGAGGGGGTCGGTGGTTCCAGGCGCGCTCATCCGTACAGCCTGCCGTGCCGGGATGTGGGGCGGCCGCCGCGGAGCTCCGAGGCGCTCGACGCCGAGACGGCCCGCTCCCGGCCGAGGCACCGCAGTGGGGCGGTGTCTCGGCGGGGGCGGGCCGTCTCGGCGTCACCGGCGCGCGTGCGTCAGCAGGTGCGCGCCGGGTAGGCCGCGGTCAGGGCGCCCGCGGTGAGCGAGGCGGCCGGGACCGAGGCCTGACGGGTGGTGAAGGCGGCCGAGGCGCTGGCGCCGGGGGCGGCGGTCAGCGTCTGCGAGGCGCCGAACGGCGAGCGGATGACGACCGAGAGGGGCGTCGTGCCCGTGTTCTTCACCACTCCGGTGAGGACGACCTTGCCCGCGACGCAGCGGGTGGACGCGGTGAGCGTCGAGGTCGGTGCCGTCACCACCACGGTCGCGGTGACCGTGACGGCCGTGGAGCTCGAGAGCCGACGGTCGGCGGCGTTGTAGGCCGTCGATCCGTTCGCGCCCACCCACTGGTTGTCGTTCGCACCGATCGTGCGGACGACTCCGGTGACGGAGTAGCGGCCGGGCGCCGTCGCCACCGCGGAGGTGTTCCAGGTGACCGGCTGCGAGGCGGTGCCCCGGTTGTAGGCGAGCACGACGTCGGCGCGGGCGGGCAGAGCCGCCGCGGCGTCGGTGCCGGAGGCGACCGTCACCTCGCCGAGGTCCGAGCGGACCGCGGAGGCGGCGTCGGCCGAGCGGACCTCGGCGTACTGCCCCGCGGTCAGCGAGACGATGCCGCCGTGCTTGGTCGACGAGGCGAGCGAGAAGCCCGGGTCGGTGAGCTGGGTCCAGCCCGTGTCGAGGTCGTTCGTCACCATCGGCTTGTAGCCGGTCGCGGGGATCACGTCGACGTACAGGTACCAGGTGTCCTCGCCGTGGTCCTTGAACACCGCGGGGCCCTCGACCCCACCGGGGTTGCCGCCGGACCACACCGCGCCGATGCGCGACTGGATCTGCGTCCACGAGGTCGTCGGCAGCCACCAGGTCGGCGAGGTGGTCGACTCCATGTAGATGCCCTTGCCGGTGCCGTTGTCCTTCGAGATCCGGTAGGTCGTGCCGGAGTCCTGGATCAGCGTGGTGTCGATCGTGTCGGCCCCGGTGTCGATGAAGGTGCCGCCGTAGGAGTAGGTGGCCTGCGTGAAGTCCGTGGTCGCTCCCCAGAGCACGCGGGAGGATCCGGTGCCCGGCGTGTGCGCCGCGGTCGGGTAGACCGTCGAGGACCAGTAGACGACGAACGCGCCCTTGCCGGGTCCCGCGTAGTCCGGCACCCACGTGGCCTCGGGAGCCCACATCATGCCGGCCTCGAGCTTCTTCGTCCCCGCGGCGTCGAGCGCCACGTCGAACTGCCGGACGTCGCTCCACGACACGAGGTCGCTCGACTCCCAGACGTTCATCTTCGTGCTGCCCTTGGTGGTCCAGTAGCACCAGGTGTCGCAGGTGCTGGGGCCCCGGTCGCCGCCGAAGACGCGGAGGTCCGTGGCGATGATGTAGTACTTCTTCGTGTCGGGGTTGTAGGTCAGGTACGGGTCGCGGACACCGGTGGTGCCGAGGTCGGAGGCCAGGATCGGCTTCGCGCCGTTGAGCGGGTCCCACTTCTCCGGGTCGTCGCCGCGGGAGACGTCGAGGTAGATCTTCTCGGCGTAGCCCTGGGAGTCCTCGACGAAGTGGACCATCATGTAGCCGTAGGGGGTGTCGACGCCGACCTGCGGCTCGACCGTCACGGCGATCGAGCGGGTCTGCACGATTCCGCGGATCGACGCCGTCGCGGTGAGCGTCGAGGCGCGCGCGGCCTGGCCCACGGCGGGGCGGTCGGCGCTGAGGGTGCGGCCGTCGGCCGAGACGCGCAGGGTCGGGTCGCTGGAGGACCAGGTCACCGCTCCCCCGTAGTCGGGCAGGTTCGTGGTCGAGTCGTCGACGGTGAGCGGGGCGACCCCGGCCAGCACGGCGGCGGCGATCGGGGAGAACGTGGAGGCGTGAGGCTTCGCGTCGACGCTCGACACGGCCACCACCTCCGCCCCGGTGAGCGCGCGGTCGTAGACGCGGAACGCCGAGACCTCGCCCGTGTAGAACGGGTCGGGGTACGGTGCTCGGCCGATCGTGTTCAGCGACTGGTCCGCCACCGACGAGGGGCGCAGAGCGGTGGGCGCCGAGGCGACCTGGACGCCGTCGACGAAGAACGAGATCGTGCCGGCGCTGCCGTCGATCACCGAGGTGAGGCTGTACCAGCGGTCGGCGGTCAGGGCGGAGGCGCTGCGGGCGTTGTTCTCGCCGTTCCCTCCGCTGGTCGTGATCGCGGTGCGCACCCGGTCGCGGACGGACGCGAACCAGTACTGGTTCGTGCTGTCGCTGCCGATGTTCCACAGGAAGTGGAAGTTCGAGAGCATCGACGCGTCGGCGCGGGTCTCGATCGTGACGGTGGCCGACGAGCGACCGGTCAGCAGGTTCGCGGGCAGCTGCACCCAGGGGGCGGTGGTGCTGCTCTTGGGGCCGCCGGTGAGGCGGAGCGACGTGCCGGTCCAGAGCGCGTCGGTCGCGTTGCGGACGGTGGCGGCTCCCACGCCTCCGCTCACGGTGTTCGGGACCGTGCTGCCGGTGGTCTGCGTGAACCGGTAGTCGGCGAGGAGGCCCTGCTGCGGGATCACGGCATCGGCCGCCTGCGCTGCCGGAGCCGGGGCGACGAGGCCCGAGAGCAGCACTGCTCCGAGGCCGAGCGCGGCGAGCGCGGCGCGCAGCGGCGCTCGCCGCGCGGGTGTGGTGGTGGGGGGCATGGTGCTCCTTCAGTGGAGTGGTGCGGTTCAGGGAGGGGGAGAGGATCTCGGGGTGCCGAGCCCTGCTGGGTCGAGCAGCGCCGTCAGGGGCGTGTCGGAGCCTGTGTGCGGAGCACGAAGGGCTCGATACGCCGCCGGGCGGCTGCTCGACCGGCAGGGAGGGGCAGCTGCTCGACCGGCACGAGGGATCAGCCGCCGGGGTCCGTGTCGGTGTACCCGGTGGTCGGGGCGGTGGTGCCGAGTGCCGCGAGGGTGGGCGCCTTCCGCATCACGACGGGGTTGCCCGGGCTGTCGCGACCATGGAGCAGTCGCCGTCGTGGAACTCGATCGCGGGGTCGGCGGTGTCCGGCGCGATCGGGTCGGTGGAGGTCGGCTCGCCGAGGGCGACGGCCGGGGAGGCGGCGGTGAAGGGCAGCGGAGCCACCGCGGCGAGGAGGATCAGCAGCCCGGCCGTGTGGCGGCGCCGGAGCCCCGCGGATCGGGGGAGCTCGGCGTCGACGGGCGTCGATGCGGTCGTCATCGTGACTCCATCGTCAGGGGCGGCGTGGGGCCCGGAGGCGCACCGTGAGCGGCGCGCCCCCGGGGGCGGGGGGGGCTGCGGAGAGGCGCCGGAGGGCGCCAAGGGGAGAGGCCCGGTGGACCTCGGAGAAGAACTCGCCGTGACTCGCAGGATCCGGCGCGACCTCCACCTCGAGGCCTCCGACGCCGCCAGCTGCACGGTTTGTTCACGGTAACAGGGCGTCTGCGCAAACTCAACGGCCCCCGTGAGCGGGGGTGGCATCACTTCACGGCGCCTGCGGTCCGCGCGGTCGCTCTCGTCACGGAGGAAGGATCCGCGGCGCCCCGTGGAACGGCGCAGGCGACGTGGGCCGGATCGGACGTTCGTCGTGAGTCGTGATCAGCACCGCCGTCCCGAGGCGCCGTCCTCTTTCTTCCACCGCCGCTCGCGCCTCCGCCTCCGCTGTCAAGAGGGGAGAGACGGTCCGCGCCCCTCGCCTAGGGTGCCGGGATGCCCCGCACCCGGACGTCCCGCGCCGCCCTCGCCTGGCGGGAGGCGGTCACCGGCTCGCGCCTGATGCTCGCTCTCAAGACGGCGCTGGCGGTCGGCATCGCCTGGGCCGTCGCGCCGCTCGCTCCCGGAGTCGCGGAGCAGTACCCGTACTACGCGCCGCTCGGCGCCCTGGTCAGCATGTACCCGACCCTGATGGGCTCGGTCCGCACCGGACTGCAGACCCTGCTCGGCCTGGCGGCGGGGATCGGGCTCGCCGCCCTCGTGGTCGTCACCGTCGGACCGACCTGGTGGACGATCCCGCTCGTCGTCGGGATCGGCGTGGTCCTCTCGGGGACGGGGTGGTTCGGCGCGGGCCGCGAGTACGTGCCGATGGCGGCCCTCTTCGTGCTCATCATCGGCGGGGCCGACGCCGAGGACTACTCCCTCGGCTACCTCGTGCAGATGGCGGTGGGCGTGGTGGTGGGGCTGCTGGTGAACGTGGTCGTCGCCCCCGGGCTCACCGTCGAGGCGGCGTCCGCCCGGGTCGACGCGTTCCAGCGCGAGCTCGCGGAGCACCTGCGCCAGCTGGCCGCCGCGCTCGAGGAGACGTGGCCGCCCGAGCACGCGGCGTGGGCGCGCAACGGCGAGGAGCTGGCCCGGACGGCGGAGGAGGTCCGCGCGGCCCTCGCGGACGCGGACGAGAGCCGCAAGGGCAACCCGCGCGCGCTGCTGCACCGGCGCGACTCCCGACCCGACCACCTCCGCCTCGAGACGCTCGACGCGATCCTCTTCCACGTCCGCGATCTGAGCGGCGCCCTCGCGGACACCATCTGGGAGCGGCCGGGCGCGCTCCCGTTCGATCCGGCCCTCGGCCCGCCGCTGAGCGAGGCCTGCCGGGCGGTCGCCGACGCGATCGACCGCGACGACGTCGGCTCCCCCGCCGCGCACCGGGCGATCGGAGGCGCGGCCCGCGCGATCCGGCACCTCGTGCAGGTCGTCGACGAGCGGACCGCCGCGACCTCCCGGACCCTCGGGCCCGGCGTCCTCGCGGCGATGCACCTCCGCCGCGTCCTGGTGCGCCTGCAGCACGACGGCGCGGAGCCGCAGGAGGAGTGAGGTCTGGCGCCTCCCGCCCCATACTGATATGGTGATGGGACATCAGGAGGACGGGGACGACGTGGAGCGGACGGTGACGACGACGAGCCTCCGTGGTCGCACGCCGGAGCGGGCGACCACGGAGGCTCACCTGGCCTTCGGGCAGGCGCTACTCGCAGACGAAGAAGGCGACCTCCACGTAGCCCATCGTCTGCGAACGGGTGTCGACGTCGGAGGTCTCGACGGTCACGCCGGACGCGGCGAAGCTGCTGCCTCCTGCGCCCGTCGACGCGTTGGCCGCGTAGGAGCCGCCGCCGCGCACCCACAGGGAGGTGCCGCCGCCGGCACCGCCGAAGTAGCCGCCGCCGCCGCCACCGGATGCATAGGTCACCTGGCGGCTCGCGTTCGTCCTGGCTGCGCCGGCACCGCCGTCGCGCCCGGAGCCCGGGCTGCCGAGAACCGACTCGGTCACGTTCACCGTCGTCACACCGGGCTGCCCCGGCCCGGTCTGGCTTCCGCCCGTGCTCGGGGCCTGCTCGGTGGAGCCGGTGCTGCTGTCCGCGCGCGAGACGGCGCTGTCGTAGCCGGAGCCGCCGACGGGGCCGCCGGACCCCGCGTTCGGCCCGACGCGGGCGGACCGGGTGAAGTCGTTCGAGGTGAAGCCGGCTGCGCTACCGCCGCCGCCGCCCGCGATGACGAGCAGGGAGCCCGCGGCGGTGATCCCGCTGGCCCCGCCCCCTCCTCCGGAGCCGATGTAGCCCGGAGTGCCCGGAGCCCCGCCGTTGCCGAGCCCCCGGCCGCCGGCCTGGTTGCTGCCGCCCGAGCCCGCGGTGATGACGATCTCGGACGCTCCGCCGAGCGCGTCGACGGGGATGGTGCCCGTCACCCGCGCACCGGCGCTGGTGACGTCCGACCCGGCGCGGACGCCGCCGCCGTCTCCGCCGACCGCCGTGAAGCGGACCCACTGGGTTCCCGCGGGCACGGGGATCGTCCGGGCCGCGAGCGCGGTGGTCGAGGTGGCGTCGATGCGCTGCGCGTCCTGCAGGGCGCACTGGGGGGCGGTTGAGGCCGACGCCATCGGAGCGGCGATCGAGGCGGCCACAACAGGAATCGCCCATGCGGCGCCCTTCACCACGGTTCGGCGCTGGGTCAGACGATCGGGGGCGCCGGTCGGCGTGCTGGTGTCTTCGTTCTGCATCGGAGTCCTTCTGTCATCGTGCACCCCTGGGTATCGGGGGCAGAGTCGGGTGAGAGGCGCGGGAGGATGCCCGTGCCGCTCCGACAGAGTCGCCTGCTCCGCGACGGGGCACGCCGCTCGAGGCCGCTCTGGCGCGAACCTGCCCTGAGGCGGCGCGCCGCGCCTCCCGCGCCTCATCCTCAGCGACTTCTCCGCAGCGCCGACCAGTCGTGGACGACGTCGCAGATGCCCCGTCGGACTCGCCGATCCGGACCCTCCGAGCGGGCGGCCCGACTCGCAAGCACCCCGGACCGAGCGGCCCGGAGAGCCCGCGACGGGCGAGCGCAGAACCCGACGTCAGTCCGGCGCCGGCCCGCGACGGCCGAACGGGCAGCCCGGCATCAGCCCAGCGCCAGCCCGGCGTCAGCCCGCGTCGGCGAGCAGCGCCTCGCGGTCGAGCCGCTTCGCGTAGCAGCGGGCGCTCGGCTCGTCGCCCCAGTAGCCGTAGCCCGCGATCGGGTCGTAGCCGGCGCTCGCATAGAGCGCCATCGCCTCCGGCTGCTCCGTGCCGGTGACCAGTCGGAGCAGCTCCACGCCCTCGCGGGCCGCCAGCCGCTCGACGCCGGCGAGCAGCACGCGGCTGAGCCCGCGGCCCCGCGCGGCGCTCACCACGAACATCCGCTTGATCTCGCCGATGCCGTCCGCGACCGCGAGCGCCACGCAGCCGACGAGCCCGCCGTCGACCTCGAGCAGCAGGGTCGGAGCGTCGGCGGGAGGGCGCGGACCGGTGTCGTCGCCGCCGTAGCGGGCGAGGAGGTCGGCCTCCTGCAGGGCGAAGAGGTCCGTGGCGGCCGGGTCTCCGGCCGTGGTCTCGATCAGGCGGTGCACGGCACGATGCTACGGCGCGGCGGCGAGCCCCGCGGCGATCCCGGTCAGCTGCTCGAGCACGGCCCGCACGGCCGAGCGCTCCAGCGTCTCGGGCCGGGCGAGGCAGTCGATGTGGCGGCCGAGCCCCGGGATCCCGAGCGGCCGCAGCACCACCTCCGGCGTGCGCCGCAGGTCGGTCGTGTACCGCGGCAGCAGCGCGACGCCGTCGCCCGCCGACACGACCGCCGCCGCGACCAGGAAGTCGTTGATCCGGTGCGGGATGCTCGCGTCGCCGCCCGCGAGGACCGCGATGGCGTCGATCGCCCGCTCCAGGGGGAAGCCCTCGTGCACCGCGACCCACTCCTCGTCGCGGAGGTCGGCGGGACGGACGACGTCCTTCGCGGCGAGCGGATGGTCGCGCCGCAGCGCGAGGTCGAGCGGCTCGAAGAGGAGGGGCGTGGAGCGCACGGTCCCGGGCCACTCGGCGCTGCCGGCGAGCCGGTGCGCGACGACCAGGTCGTGATCCGCGGTCAGCCCGGCGAAGGCGCTCTGCGCCACGTCGAAGTCGGCGAGCGCGACGCCCGGCCGACCCGGTGCGCGCAGCGCCTCCAGGAGCGGGCCGAACATCGCCAGCCCCGCGCTGTGGAACGCGGCGACCGAGACCGTGCCGCTCGGCTGCCCCTCGAAGTCCGCGACCGCCCGGGCCGCGCGCTCGAGCGCCACCTCCACCTCGACCACGGCGGCCGCGAGAGCGCGGCCGGCGGGGGTCAGCGCGGTCCGGCGCCCGTCGCGGAAGGTCAGCGCCGTCGGCGTGCGGCGCTGCAGCGCGCTGATCTGCTGCGAGACGGAGGAGGGGGACACCCGCATCGCGGCGGCGACGGCGGCGATGCTCCCGCGCTCGCCGAGCTCCCGCAGAGCCCTGAGCTGTCCGAGTTCCATGAGTTCCAACTTACGCGTCAGCGAAGAAGATGCAGTCTTGTCCTGCGGGTCTCCGTGCCGCCACGATGAGCCGTGCGCGCTCTCCTCTCCCGCTTCCGGGTCGACCTCCTCCTGCTCGTGGTCGCCGCCTCCTGGGGCTCGACCTACTTCGCGGCGAAGGAGCTCGTCACCGACTCCAGCGTGATGGCGCTGCTCGGCTCGCGGATGACCCTCGCCGCGCTGTGCCTGGCCGTGATCGTCGCAGCGCGGCGGCACCGGATCACCGCGGCGGAGTGGCGGGTCGGCGTGACCATCGGGGCGCTGCTCGCGACGATCTTCGCGCTCGAGACCTACGGCATCGCCGGCACCTCCGCCACCAACGCGGGCCTCATCATCAGCCTGACGATCGTGATCACGCCGATCCTCGACTCCGCCGTCTCGAAGCGCCGCCTCCCGGGCCGCTTCCTGCTCGCATGCCTCGTCGCGGTCGTCGGCGTCGCGCTGCTCGCGGGCAACGGCGCCCTCCGCCCGCTCTCCCCCGGCGACCTGCTGATCCTCGGCGCCGCCGTCGTACGGGCCGTGCACGTCACGTCGATGCACCGCCTCTCGGCGCGGGCGCCGATGGACTCCCTCCGCCTGACCACGGTGCAGCTCGGCACCTGCGCCGTCGTCTTCAGCGCCGCGTCGCTCGTCGTCGGCATGCCGATCCCCGAGTACGTCGCGGGGCTCGACCCCGTGGGCACCGGCCTGTTCCTCTACCTCGTCCTGGTCTGCACCGTCTTCGGCTTCCTCGTGCAGACGTGGGCGGTCCGCCGCACCTCCCCCTCCCGCGTCAGCCTCCTGCTGGGCACCGAGCCGGTGTGGGCCGCGGTCGTCGGAGTCGCGCTCGCCCGCGACCTGATCGCGCCGGTCGGCTTCCTCGGCATCGCGCTGATCCTCGCGGGCACGGCCTGGGGCCGCTCCCTCGAGCAGCGGACGACGCCCGGCGTGCCGACCGCGGCGGCCGCTCCGGAGGCGCTGCTCGCCCCCGAGCCGGAGGACGAGCAACGGCGTCCCGTCGAGCGGTAGCCGGGTCAAGGGACTCGCGTGCGGCGCCCCGATGTGGGGGAATCGGATCGGGAGGCGTCCGTCGCGGGCGCCGCCGGAGGAGGATCCATGTCGCTCAGCGTGCTGTTCATCGGCGGGACGGGCATCATCAGCGCCGCCTGCGTCCGCGAGGCGCTGCGGCTCGGCCACGACGTGACCGTGCTGAACCGGGGGCGGACGTCGCTCCGCCCGCTGCCCGAGGGCGTCCGCGAGGTGCAGGCCGACGGTCGCGACCGCGACTCCGTCACCGCCGCTCTCGGCGACCGGAGCTTCGACGCCGTGATCGACTTCGTCGCCTTCACGCCCGAGCACGTGCAGCAGGACATCGACCTGTTCTCCGGCCGCACGGGCCAGTACGTCTTCATCAGCTCGGCCTCGGCCTACCAGAAGCCGCCGCGCAGCCTCCCGGTCACCGAGTCGACTCCGCTCCGGAACCCCTACTGGCAGTACTCCCGCGACAAGATCGCGTGCGAGGACCTGCTCGTGGCCGAGTACCGCGCGAGCGGCTTCCCGGTCACGATCGTCCGCCCCTCGCACACCTACGACCGCACCGCGCTGCCCGTCGACGGAGGCTGGACCGTCGTCGACCGGATGCGCCGCGGCCAGGAGGTGGTCGTCCTCGGCGACGGCACCTCGCTCTGGACGCTCACGCACGCCGACGACGTGGCCGTCGGCCTGGTCGGCCTCCTCGGCGCCTCCGCCGCGATCGGCGAGGCGTTCCACATCACCGGCGACGAGACGCCGACCTGGGACGAGATCCACCGCTGCCTCGCCGCGGCGGCCGGAGTCGAGCCGCGCCTCGTGCACGTCGCCTCCGACGCGATCGCCGCCGCCGACCCCGAGCTCGGTGCCGGGATCATCGGCGACAAGGCGCACTCGATGGTGTTCGACAACGCGAAGATCCGCCGCCTCGTCCCGGCCTACTCCCCCTCGGTGCGCTTCAGCGACGGCGCCCGCGAGATCGTGGAGTGGTACGACGCCGACGAGTCGCGCCGCGTGGTCGACGAGCGGATGAACGGCCTGTTCGACGCGCTGATCGAGCGGTACCGGCCGCGCCCGCTGTGAGGGGCGGGGGGTGCGCGAGTCCGCCGACTCCGCCCCTCCCGGCCGCTGCACCCCGCTCGGCTCCTCCACCTGCGCCGGCGCCCCCGCTCAGCCGATCGGCTCGAGCCGCACCAGGAACCCGCCCGGCACTCCCGGCTGCAGCTCCTGGTACTCGGACGGCACGCGGTAGGAGCCCTCGCCGACCGCGGTCACGGTGAAGGCGTCGTCCGTGCGGGTCCCCGCGAGGAAGACGGTGTAGACGTCTGTGCCGTCCTCGGTGGTGCGCTTCCCGGCCGCCGCGCCGACCCAGCGGTGCCCGCCCGGATCGGCCGTCGCCGTCTCCCCGAGGGTCGCGTCGATCGCGGCCGGGTCGACGCCCACGGTGCCGATCCCGTCCTGGCACTCCCGCCAGACGCCCGTGAATCCCGGGTCGGGGTCGGAGTAGCAGAACATCATCGACCCGTCGGGCGCGACGTGCAGGTCGCCGTAGCCGCCGACCACCGGCCCGGAGACGGGGGCGGTCGTGGGCCCGGTCGTCGGCTCGGGGTCGGCCGGCGCGGTGCACCCGGCGAGCGCGAGGACGAGCACCGCCACCGCTCCCGCTCGCCACCTCATGTGCGCAACCTACTGGAGCCGCGCCTCCGCCCGTCCGTGTGCCGGGCCGGGAGTCGGCCGGGAGCCGGCCCGCCCTCAGACCAGCCGGCGGCCGCTGAAGCGGTCGACGGGGGCGTCGTGGCGCATCGCCCGCTCGTACATCCGCCGGAACGGCTCGGTGAGCACGCCGTTCGTGCGGTCCAGCGAGTCCTGCCAGGCCACGATCTCCCCCAGCTGCGCGGCGAGATCCGCGCGGAGGGCCGCCTCGTCGACGGTGGTCGAGACGCCCTTCGAGACGACGATCCGGCCCGCGACGATCACGGTGTCGATCGACGAGCCGTTCTCGGAGTAGACGAGCTGGTTCTCGAGCCGCTGGCGCGGGGTGAAGTTCAGCGTCTCGAGGTCGTAGACGACGAGGTCGGCCTGCTTGCCGACCTCGATGCTGCCGGTGACGTCGTCGAGCACGGCGCTGCGCGCGCCTCCGATCGTGCCGGCGGTGAGCACCTCGGACACGGTCGGCCAGGTGGCGATGTCCGGATCCGTGACCTTGTGCAGGAGCGCCGCGGCCTTCACGACGTCGAGCATGCGCGGCGAGTCGCTGCTCGAGCAGCCGTCGGTCCCGAGGCCGAGGTTCACGCCCGCGTCGTGCAGCGCGCGCCACGGGGCGATGCCCGAGCCGAGCTTGAGGTTCGAGATCGGGTTGTGCGAGACGGACGTGCCGGCGGCGGCGATCCGCTCCATGTCGGAGTCGGTGAGCCAGATCCCGTGGGCGAAGGTCGTGTTCGGCGAGAGCGCGCCGATCCGCTCCATGTATTCGACCAGGGTCGAGCCGTAGGACAGCTCGCCGGTCACCAGCTGCGTCTTCGTCTCGAGGACGTGGATGTGGCACTCCGCCCCGTGCTCGAGCGCCAGCTCGGTCGCCCCGACGAGCAGCTCGGGCCCGCAGCGCTGAGGAGCGGACGGGGCGACCATGTAGCGCAGCCGCCCGCCTCCCCTCCCGTGCTGGGTCGCGAACGCCTCGCGGCTGAAGGCGAGGTAGCCCTCCGTCGTCGGGCGCGACGCCGACCGCGCCTGGTCGAGGGTCTCCGCGGGCACGTACTCCTCGAGGAACGGCATCGTCTCGTGGAAGGGCCTGCTGATCACGTGGCCCGAGATGTTGGCGCGGACTCCGATCTCGTCGTACGCATCGAAGACCGCGGCGAGCTGCTCAGCGTCCTGGTCCGGGTTCTCGAGCACGTCGTCGACCAGGGTCGTGACCCCGGCCTTCAGCGATTCGAGGGCGAAGAGCGACGAGCGCAGCCGCACCAGATCCGGAGCGACGCGGCTGTTCCCGAGGATCGGGTACGACAGCAGCATCCACAGCTCGAGCGGCAGGTTGTCGTAGCGGCCCTTGTAGAGGTACTCCCACGAGTGGGTGTGGGCGTTGACGAAGCCGGGGACGACCAGGCGGTCGCGCCCGTCGATCACCTCGTCGCCCGGCTCGGGGACGAGGCCCGGGCCGATCGCGACGATCAGCTCGTCGACGATGCGGATGCTCGCCGTGATCGGGACGGCGCCCGAGACCGGGTCCATGGTGATCACGGCGGCGTCGGAGAGGAAGAGGGGCATGGCGGTTCCGTTCGTGGTGCGGGGTGGGACGGGGCGGGCCGGCTCGCGAGGGGGCCGGCCCGCGGAGGGGCTCGGGCTCAGCCGCGGACGGGCTCGGGCTCCGCGGCGACCGGCACGGCCGACTCCCGGCGCTCGACCCAGGCGGGAGCGTCCCGGCCGAGCAGGAGGTAGGCGATGCCGGCCGAGACTCCGCCCGCGAGCCACGAGACGTCGACGCCGCCGAGGGCGGTCGCGGCCGGACCCTGCAGGGCGGGCACCGAGCCGTTCATGAACAGCCAGGTCAGGGTCGCGCCGATCGCGAAGGAGAGCAGCGCCCGCCAGCGGACGTCCGGCAGCAGCGGCGAGCCGACCGGGGCGAACAGGTGCCCGAAGGAGCGGACGCGCGGCTCGAACACCGTGTAGTGCACCAGCACGATCGCACCCCAGGGGGCGACCCAGCCGACGAGGCCGACCAGCCACGCGTCGAGCGTGGTGGCGAGGTCGTCCTGGAAGACGAAGAACACCGCGGCCGCGAAGGCCAGCACGCCGACGATGAGGCTGAGCGCGCGGCGCCCGAGCCGGATGTCGAGGGCCTGGGTCGCCATGCCGAACGAGTAGATGTTCAGGACGTTGGTCGCGATCGGGCCGTGCACCACCAGGAGCAGCACGGGGATCGCGAGGGCGCCGAAGTTCTCGACGATCAGCTCCCCGGGATCCACGGAGCCGTTCTTCGTCGCGAGGGTCGCGCCGAGGACGCCGAGCCAGACCACCGGGATGAACTGGCCGAGGACGCTGGCGAGGTAGAGCCCCCGCTTCGAGGAGCGGGGCCCGACGAAGCGGGAGTAGTCGCCGGCGTAGGCGAGCCAGGTGAGGCCCCAGCCGATGCCGATGGCGGTCATCACGATGGACATGGCCGCGATGCGGTCGCCTCCGGTGAGCGCGCCCTCCGCGGGGCCGGCGTAGGACCAGTCGATGTCGAGGAAGAACCAGGCGACGACCGACATGATCGCCAGCACCAGGAGGGTCGGCGGCACGGTCCAGCGCTCGAAGGCGGCGATCGCGCGGTAGCCGAGGAAGGAGATCGCGACCTGCACCGCCATGATCACCGCCGCCACCGCGATCTTCCAGCCGACGTTCGCCTGCTCCGGGTCGACGACGCCGACGGAGCCGAGGAGCGCGATGACCAGGTCGAGGACGATCCAGGTGTTGATGGCGCACCAGCCGATCACGACCACGGCCTGGATCGCGGCCGGGACGTAGTTGCCGCGCCGGCCGAAGATCGCCCGTCCCACGAGCATCCCGGTCGCCCCCGTCCGCTGGCCGAGGAGGACGAAGAAGCCGAACACCGCCATCCCGACCACGTTGCCGAGCACGAGGACGGTGACGGTGTCCGCCAGGCCGAGGCCCATGTTCACGCCGAGGGCGCCGAGCACCCAGTTGATGGGGGCGATGTTGGCGCCGGCCCAGATCCAGAACTGCCCGTCGAGCCGGGCGGTGCGTCGGGAGTCGGGCAGGGGACTCAGCGCGTCCTCGGCGTCGGCGGTGCCGTGCAGGGTGTCGGTGCTCATGGCGGATCCTCTCGGGGAGGGGGATGAAGGGGAGGGCGGGGCGCCCGGTGAGGCTCCACTCTCGTGCGGACCCGTTTCGGGCGGCGCGTCCGCGTGTAAATTCGCCGTGACGCGAGAGGACGTTCTGTATGGCCTACCTGCTGTCGGACGCGATGCGGGATCCGCGCCTCGCCGCCATGCTCCCGGTGGTGGCCGCCGGGCACGCGGCCGCCGAGCGCGCCGTGATCCGCTGGGCCCACACGAGCGAGCAGCTCGACATCGCGCCCCTCCTCCTCGGAGGCGAGCTGCTCCTGATGGAGGGCGCGCTCCTCTCGACCGACCAGGACCCGGCGGAGTGCCGCGAGTACGTGCGGTCTCTGGTCGACGCGGGAGTCGGCGCCCTCGCTCTCGAGCTCTCGCCGCGCCTGCCCGCGGTGCCGCCGCCGATCGTCGCGGCGGCCGACGAGCTCGGCCTCCCCGTGCTCGCCCTGCCCCGGCGCGTCCCCTTCGTGCAGGTCTGCGAGAGCATCAACACCCACCTCACCGAGCAGAAGTTCCGGAGCATCCGCCTGGCGGACAGAGTGTCCGGTCTGCTGGCCGACGCGGCCTCCGGGGACGCCGGCGTCGACGAGCTCCTGCAGGTCGTCGCCTCCGCGACGGGCGCCTCCGCCTCGCTCGTCTCGCTCACGGGCGACGAGATCGCCCGCGCCTCGCCCGGGCCGGGCGTCGACACGGAGCCGACGGCCGGGACGTTCTCGAACGTGCTGCACGCGGGCGACTCCCTCCTGGGCACCCTGCATCTGCGGGCCCACGCCGACGCCGACCTCCACGCCGTCGCCGTCGCGCTCGACCGGGCGCCGGACGTCCTCGCGATCGCCGTGCTCCGGCACCGCCCGCCGTCGGTCACCGAGCGGCTGACCGCCCAGCTCTTCGCGATCGCGTCCGTCGAGCGCGCGGACCCGGCGGCCGACCTCCAGATCGACGCCTTCCTCGGACGCCTCGGCGCCGGCTCCCGGGAGCGCTACCTCGGCGTCCGGGCCGACACCGGTCACGACGACCGGCGGCTCCGCGTTCTGCTCCGCCTCCTGACGGGCGCGGGAGCGGATCCCGGCCCGGTGCTCTGCGTGGTCGGCTCCGAGCTGCTGGCGCTGCTGCCGTTCGCCACCGCCGCCGCGATGGAGGAGGGCCGCGCGGAGCTGCTGCGCCTCGGCGCCGCCCTCGACTCGGTCGCTCTGCTCTGCGTCGGAAGCGGGCTCGGCGGGCAGGAGCGGGTACCCCGGGAGCTGGCGGAGGTGCGCGGCGCGCGCGAGTGGGCGCCCGCGGGCGGAGTCGTCGACTCGCGCCAGTACCGCCTGGAGCGGTTCGCGAGCTCCCTGCTGGACGATCCGGAGGCGGACGATCTCGTCGAGGAGGTGCTCGGGCCTCTGCGCGCCCAGCGTGGCGAGCTGCTCGCCACCCTCGAGGCCTTCGCGTCGCTGTGGGGGAGCAAGACGGCGACGGCGGCCGCGCTCGGCATCGGCCGGCAGACCCTCTACGACCGGCTCGCGCGGATCGAGGAGCTGATCGGCCCGCTCGACTCGTCGCCGGCCCGCGCCCGGGTCGTCATGACCGCCGTCTTCCTGCACCGGGCGCGCGCGGCGCTCCCGGCGGGCTCGCCTCCGGTCGGGCGGACGTTCCCGCCTCCCGCCGAACACTGACGCGGCCGGACGGGATCGAACGGCTCAGGCGGGCAGCAGCTCCGCGACGAGCGCCTGCACGCGGGCCCTGATGTCGTCGCGGATCGAGCGGACCTCCTCGAGCGGTCGGCCCTTCGGGTCGGCGAGGTCCCAGTCCTCGTAGCGCTTGCCGGGGAAGACGGGGCAGACGTCGCCGCAGCCCATCGTGATCACGACGTCGGAGGCCTGGACCTGCTCGGTGGTCATCAGCTGCGGGACGGCCTGCGAGATGTCGATGCCCTCCTCCGCCATCGCCTCGATCGCGATCGGGTTGATGCTGTCGCCGGGCTCGGAGCCGCCGGAGCGGACCTCGACGGCGCCGCCGGAGAGGGCGCGGAGGTAGCCGGCGGCCATCTGCGAGCGGCCGGCGTTGTGGATGCAGACGAAGAGGACGGTGGGGGCGGCCATCGGGGCTCCTGGTGTCGAGGGGCGGTGCTCGGAGGAGCACGGGGCGAGGGTAGCGCGCCCGGGCGAACGGCTCGCGCGCCTGCAGAGCCGGAGGAGACTCCGACGGCCGGGTCGGGAATATACCCCCCGGGGGTATGTTGCACTCCCCTGGACCGAACCGGAGGAGACACCGTGACCGACCACGCCCACCACCACCCGACCACCTGGCGCGCCGCCGCCCTCGCGACCCTGCACTGCCTGACCGGCTGCGCGATCGGCGAGGTCCTCGGCATGGTGATCGGCTCCGCCCTGGGGCTGCCCGCCCTGGCGACGGTCGCCCTCTCGATCGTCCTCGCGTTCGTGTTCGGCTACGCGCTCACGCTGCGGGGCGTGCTCCGCTCCGGAGTGACGTGGCGCGCCGCCGTCGGCATCGCGCTGGCGGCCGACACCGTCTCGATCGCCGTGATGGAGGTCGTCGACAACACGGTGGTGCTCGCGATCCCCGGAGCGATGGACGCGGGCCTCTCGTCCGGCCTCTTCTGGGGCTCGCTCGCCGGCGCCCTGGCCCTGGCCTTCGTCGTCACGACCCCGGTGAACCGCCTGCTCATCTCCCGCGGCCGCGGCCACGCGGTCGTCCACGGCCTGCACGGCTGAGCCGCGCGGGCCTCGACAGGGCGCCTGCGGCGGCTGCTCGACCAGCAGGAGGCGCGTGCCGATCGGGCAGCGGGCGCCGCGAGATCCCGCCGGGCGTCAGCCCTGCAGGCGGCGGTAGTGGCGGTTGCGGACCGAGAGGATCGCGCCTCCGATCACCGCCGCGAGGAACGAGCCGGCCAGGACGCCGACCTTCACGTGGTCGTCGGACTCGCTGCCCGCGCCGAACGAGAGCTCGCCGACGAGCAGCGACACCGTGAATCCGATGCCGGCCACGAACGCCATGCCGATCACGTCCACCCAGCGCAGCGACGGATCCAGGCCGATGCCGCGGAACCGGGTCAGGAGGAAGGTGCTCCCGGCGATGCCGAGCGGCTTGCCGAGCACGAGGCCCGCGATGATGCCCACGGCGATCGAGTCCTGGAACGAGTCGACCAGGCCCGCGACTCCGCCGACCGTCACTCCGGCCGAGAAGAACGCGAAGACCGGCACCGCGACCGCGGTCGAGAGGACGCTCCAGCGATCGGCGAAGTGCGCGGCGAGGCCGTCGTAGACCGGGCGCCCCTCCGCATCCGACGCCACCTGCACCCGGGCGCGCTTCGTCGCGACGACCGGCACGGTGAAGCCGAGCAGCACGCCCGCGACCGTGGCGTGGATGCCCGAGGCGTGCACGAGCGCCCACGTCGCCACTCCGAGCGGGATCAGCACCCACCAGGCGCGCACGCCGCGCTGCACGCAGACCGCGAAGACCGCCAGCGGCACCAGCGCGAGCAGGAGCATCAGCACGTCGATGCCGGCGGTGTAGAAGACGGCGATGATCGTGATCGCGATGAGGTCGTCCACCACGGCGAGCGTGAGGAGGAACGTCCGCAGCGCCGGCGGGAGGAACCGGCCGACCACGGCGATCACCGCGACGGCGAAGGCGATGTCGGTGGCGGCGGGGATCGCCCAGCCGTCCAGCGCGGCTCCTCCGCGGGGCAGGTTCACCGCGGTGAAGATCAGGGCGGGGACGGCCACGCCGCCGACGGCCGCGACGATCGGCACGAGCGCCGTCTTCGGGTCGCGGAGCTTGCCGGCGACGAACTCCTCCTTGAGCTCGAGCCCGACGACGAAGAAGAAGATCGCGAGCAGGCCGTCGGCCGCCCACGACCCGACGCTCAGCTCGAGGTGCAGGGCCTCGGGGCCGAAGCGGAAGTCGCGGACCGCGCTGTAGAGCGCGGACGCGGGGCTGTTGGCGACGATCAGGGCGAGGAGGGTCGCGGTGAGCAGGAACGCTCCGCCGACCGTGTCCTTCTGGAGGGTCTGGCGGAGTCCCCGCCAGATCGAGTGGGGGGCCTGATCGGCGGGCAGGGGCTCGTGCGGCATGAGGGGTTCCGTCCGGAGGGGTGGGTGAGCGCGGGAACGCGGCCGCGGGCTCCGGAGGAGGGGCGGTCGCGGGTCAGCCGCGCGGCGGCGGGCAGCCGGCGATCTCGCCGTGCGCGTTCGTCCCCCACGAGCTGAGCCATCCGTTCGTGCCCGAGGCGCGCTTGGTCAGCAGCAGCCGGGTCGGGTACGCCGCGGCAGCGCGCGCGCGGGCGCGGCTCAGCGGAGGGAGGGTCAGGGGCACCGGACCAGGGTACCGGTGGCACCCGCGAGGGGGCCGGGTGTGCACGAGCGCTCGGAGGAGGAGCCGCCTCTCCCGCTGCCGAGCCTCCCCGCCCCGTCCGCTCAGGGGACCTCGTGCCCCGGGCCCGGCTGCCCGCCGAGCAGCGGGCGCAGCGCGGTCGCGACGGCGTCGGCGCGCTCCTCGCCGCCGAACCACGCGTTGCCGGCCCGCACGAGCGGGTAGGCGGCCGCGAGGAGGTCGCGCCCCGCCGGGGTCAGGGCGATCCGGGAGTGACGGCCGCGGCCGCGCTCGGCGCCCCGGTCGAGCAGGCCCCGCTCCGCCAGCCCGGCGACCAGGGCGGTCATGCTCTGCGGGCGGACGCCGACGGCGCGGGCGAGGTCGGCCTGCGTCAGCCCGTCGGCCGCCGAGAGCTGCGCCAGCACGCCGAACTCGACCGGGCTGAGCCCGACCGGCGCGAGCGCGTCGCCGACCCGCCTCGCCAGGTCGCGGGCGGCGCGGATGACCGTCCAGGCGGCGATCGCGTCGACGTCGTCGCGGGTCAGGGAGAACTCCGAGGACATGGATCGAGCGTAGCGGCGTAGTCTTCGAGTATCAGTTAGTTGATACCAGGGAGGAATCATGAGCGACGTGATCGCGATCACCGGAGTCACCGGCGACGTCGGCGGCAAGACCTTCGAGCGGCTCGTGGCGGCCGGCGCGCCCGTCCGCGCGATCGTCCGCCGGCCCGAGCAGGCGGCGGCCCTCGCGGCCCGCGGCCTCGACGCACGGATCGCCGACCTCGGCGACGGGGCCGCACTGACCGCCGCCCTCCGGGGCGCCGACCAGCTCTTCCTGGTCACCGCCGCCACCCCGCGCCAGGCCGAGCACGGCGCCACCGCCGTCCGCGCCGCCCAGGAGGCGGGCGTCCGCGCGCTCGTGCAGCTCTCCGGCGGCGACGCGGCCGAGCACTCGCCGCTCCCCTGGGGCCGCGCGATCTGGCGGACCGACGAGCAGGTGCGCGCCTCCGGGCTGCCCGCGACGATCCTCCACGCCTCGGGCTTCCTGACGAACCTCGAGCCCTCGGCACCCGCGATCTCGCGCGGTCTGCTCCCGCAGACGATGGGGCGCGGCGTCATCCCGTGGATCGACACCGCCGACATCGCCCGGGTCGCCGCGCGCGTCCTCGAGGCGGGAGGGCACACCGGCGCCGAGCCCGTCCTCACCGGACCGGCCCTGCTCGACGGGCCCGGCGCCGCCCGCGAGCTGACCGCGGGCCTCGGGCGGCGCGTCCGCTACCTGCACCTGCCCAGCCGCGTGTTCGCCGGTGTCCTGCGCCTCACCGGCATGTCCGCGTGGCAGGCGGAGGGGCTCCGCCGGCAGTTCGGAGTCGTCGCCCGCCGCGGCCTGGACGGCGTCGACGTGCTCACCGACGAGGTCGAGCGGATCACGGGGACGCCGGCCCGCTCGACGGCCGACTGGGCGCGGTCCCGCCGCTCCGTGCTCCTCGGGTAGGAGCAGCCGCGACCCCTGCACGCTCCACCCGGCACCGGTACCCCTACCCGTGGATCCGCCGCAGGCGCATCGTAGGGCTATGAAGCAGATCCAGTACGCCGGCGCGACCTTCCAGGTGGGGGACGCGGTCGCCGACGCACTCGTCTCCTACGCCTCCGGGCTCGCCGCTCACGGCCGCACCGACAGTGTCGAGCTCCCCGTGCTCGGCGGCGACGGCCACGCGACGGTCGTGACGCTGCTGCTCAACTCCGCGACGAGCCTCTTCGTCTCCGGCGCCGCAGGCCTCCTGCCCGGGCTCGACGAGAAGGCGGTCGCCGCCGACCTCCGCCAGCGGACGCAGTGGCTGGACGCGGTCCCGGCGGTCACCGCCGTGGAGCCGAGCGCTCCGGAGGACCTGATCTGGCTCGAGTTCCCGGAGGTCGCGGCCCTGATGGACCCCGAAGCCGGCGCCCACTCCCCCGCGACGCTCCACCTCGTCGAGCACTCGCCGCGGCGCGACTCCCTCGTCTTCACCGTCGTCTACGTCAGCACCCTCGACCGCGACCTGGGCTCGGGGGAGATCCGCCGGCTGCTCGAGACGAGCCGCCGCAACAACGTCGAGCACGGCGTCTCGGGGATGCTCGTCTTCCGCGGCCGCCGCGTGATGCAGCTGCTCGAGGGCGAGGAGTCCGACGTGCGCTCGCTCTACGCGCGGATCCTCGCCGATCCGCGGCACGAGGGAGTGGTCACCGTCTGGACCAGCGTGCACGAGCAGCGCCGCTTCCCGGACTGGTCGATGGGCTTCGACGAGCTCGACCTGCCCGTCGAGCGGCCCGCCTCCTGGCCCGAGCCGGACCTCCCCGAGCAGTCGATCGACGCCGTGGCGGACGACTACCTCCGCCGCCGGTCGGAGGCGCTGCGGAGCGCGCTGGTGAGCAGCGACCCCCTCGTCGCGAGCCTCGCCGTCATCCTGCACGGGCACCGCCCCGAGCGCGTCCTCGAGGGCGGCGCCGGAGTGCGGCTCCGCTGCGCCGAGTGCCGCGCCTTCGACGCCCACGACGGGTACGACTCCTACCCCTGCGCGACCGCGAGGACCGCGATCCAGGCGCTCGAGGCGGCCTGACGCGAGCCGGGCGGCCGTGCGGGGTCACCGTCCCGGGGCGCTCCGAGCGCACCCCCCTTCCGCGGGTCTGCGCAAGCCCGTCCGCTCGCCCCGGCGCGCCCCTAGGGTGAGGCCATGACCGATCCCGGCGCGGCCCGCCACGACGTCCTCATCATCGGCGGCGGCAACGCCGGACTCTCGACCGCGGGACGGCTGCGGCGCTCCGGAGTGGACGACGTCGCGGTGATCGAGCCCCGGTCGACCCACGTCTACCAGCCGATGCTCTCCCACGTCGCGGGCGGCACCGCACCCGCCTCCGCGGCGACCCGGCCCCAGGGCTCGGTGACGCCGAAGGGGGTCGTCTGGATCCAGGACCGCGTCGAGACGATCGACCCGGTCGCGCACACGGTCACCCTCCTCTCCGGCCGCACCGTCGGCTACGGGCAGCTCGTCGTCTGCCCCGGGATCCAGAAGGACTGGGCCGCGGTCCCCGGGCTCCAGGAGGCGATGGACTCGCCGGTCGGAGTGTCCAACTACGAGTACGAGTACGCCCGCAAGGCGTCGCAGGTGCTCCGCGAGGTCCGCTCCGGCACCGTCGTCTTCACGCAGCCCGGCGGCCCCGGCACCTGCTCCGGCGCCTCGCAGAAGCCGATGTACCTCGCCTGCGACTACTGGCGCGCGACCGGCGTCCTCGACCGCATCCGCGTCGTGCTCGTCGTGCCGACCCCCACCCTGTTCGGGATGCCGCTGATCGACTCCGAGCTCGAGCGGAAGGTGGCGGAGTACGGGATCGAGGTCCGCTACGGCCGCGAGCTGGTCGAGGTCGACGCGGCCGAGCGGAGGGTCGTCCTCGCCGTCGACGGGCGCGCGACCGCCCTCCCCGGCCCCGACCGCGCGCGGCGCTCGACCGACGGCCCGCGCGAGACGCTGTCGTACGACGTGCTGCACGCCGTGCCCCCGCAGTCGGCCCCCGACTGGCTGGCCGGCACCGGACTGGCCGCCGAGGGCGGCTTCGTCGAGGTCGACCCGCTGACCCTGCGGCACCCGCGGTTCCCCGACGTCTGGGCGCTCGGCGACGCGGCGGCCACGGTCAACTCGAAGTCCGGAGGAGCACTGCGCCAGCAGACCACCACGCTCGCGAAGAACCTCGTCGCCGCGCAGAAGGGCCGCCCGCTCCCCCGCGTCTACAACGGCTACTCCGTCTGCCCCTTCGTGGTCTCGCGGTCGAGCGTGGTGTTCGCCGAGTTCGACGACCGCTACCGCCCGAAGCCGACCGTCCCCTTCTGGACGGGCCTGGCGAAGGAGCGGCGCCTCACCTTCCTCGCCGACCGCCGCGTCCTGCCGTGGGTGTACTGGAATCTGATCCTGCAGGGACGGGCCTGAGCGTCCTCTTCCGGACATGTCCGGAAGAGGCGCTTGCCGCTGCCGGAGGCGCTCCCGAGACTGAGGGGTCGGCACCACCGTCCGATGCGCCCCCTCGTCTCCTGGAGGACCCGATGCGGCCCAGCCCGACTCCCGACCGCTCCGGCACCGCGCGATGACGACCGCGCAGGACTGGGGGCCCTCGACCGACGCGGACTCCGCCGGCGGTCCGCCCGCGTCGCGGAGGCAGCGCGTGCGCGCCTGGATGCGCGGCGGCTCCTTCGGGCCGACCGGCCTCACCCGGCGCGGCTGCCTCCTGGTGCTGGCGTCGGTGCTCGTGGTGGCGGTGCCGGTCGTCGCGCTGACGCTCGCGCATGTCGATCCGCACGCGTCGCTCAAGGTCTGGATCCTGGCGATCACGCTGATCGCGCTGGTCGGAGCGCTGCTCCGGGTCGTCGCCGACGCCGGTCCGGACCCGCAGGCCGACCTCGACCGCGCGGGCAAGGCGGTCGGAGCAGTGGCCGCGGCCTACACGGCGCTGGCCGTGATCATCGACTGGGGGATGCTGCACCTCTGAGGCGCGGTCAGCGGGCCTCGTCGCGCGGGTCGTCCGTGCCGTCGGGAGCGCTGCCGATCACGTCCGGTGTGCCGCCGGTGCCGCCCTGCGCGCTCCCGGTCCCGCCCTGCGCCGCTCGCTCGTCCTCGCGCCGGCTGAGCCAGCCCGGGCCCTCGCGCCGCAGCCGCTCCGCCTCCGGACTCGGGACGGGCGGCGCCGCCGGCCGCCGCAGGAGCCGCACCTGCCGGACCGCGCCGAGCACCACTCCGGCGCCGAACAGCGGCAGGCCGAGCAGGAGCACCAGCCACAGCGGCGCGTGCCGGCGTCCGCCGCCGACGACCGCGCCGAGATCCCAGCCCGCGTCCGCCGCCAGCCAGAGCATCCCCGCCACGAAGACGGCGCTCACCAGCGAGAGCGCCCAGGGCTGCGCGAGGAGGAGCGCCTGCGTGCGCTCCGTGCGGAAACCCTTCGCCATGCGCCGATCCTAGGCGGGCGTCAGCCGGCGAGGATCCGGTCGACCAGCCCCTGCGCGTCGCCCTCCGCGGGAACGATCTGCACGGTGTCGCCCTCGATCGGCTGCATCACGGAGAGCGCCGACTCGACCCGGTCGCCCACGCGGAGGAGGAGCCGGGCGTCGGCCCCCTCGTCGATGGCCGCCTGCGAGCCGCGGCGCAGGAGGGCGGCGCCCGCCTCGTCGAACCGGACGTCGACGACTCCCGTGCTCGGATCGGCCTCGACCGCGGCGACGCCCGCGCGGGTGAAGTCCTCGGGATCGACGAGGACGTCCTGCCCGCCGACCGGGACGCACTGCGGATCGGAGCCGGGCTCGCAGAGCGCCGAGACGGCGACCCCGAGGCCGCCGACGGGCTCCGGAGTGGCGGACGGGGACGCCGCGGGCGACGACCCGGCGGAGCAGCCGGTCAGGGCGAGCAGGAGGAGCGCGGCGGCTCCGGGGGCGGTGCGGCGGATCACGGGATCTCCTCGGGTCGCGTCGGAGCGCGCCACGATACCGAGGCTCCGGCGCGGCGGCCACTCGGCGGCACGGCTCGGGCGGAGCGGCTGCGGGCGGAGCGGCCGGTCCGCGGCACGGCGGGGCAGGCGGCGGCGACCCGCCCCTCAGAGGCGGACGACCAGCTTCACCGCCGACACACCCTCGTGCAGCCGGTCGAGGGCGGGCTGCAGCGCGGCGAGCCCCTCACCCACCACCTCGGGCGCGGGGGCGCAGACGTGGCGACCCTCGGCGAGCGCCGACGGCAGGTGGTCGCGCCACAGCATCGGCCCCACCTCGTTCGTCATCAGCGAGCCGCCCCAGACGAAGCGGGCGCGGATGCCGCGGCGCCGGGCCGCGATCTGCAGCGCCGCGGTGCCGCCGACCAGGCGCACCATCGTCCGCACGAAGGCGGCGCTGACTCCGCCCCGGCGCGGGAGCGAGCCGAACGAGACGGAGGGGCTGGCCAGGGCGACGCGTCGCGCTCCGGTGGCCGCGGCCACCACCACCGACGGAGCACCGGAGCCCGTCCCGATCGCGAGCACCCCCGCGACCTCATGGCCCGCGAGCGCCGCCACCAGGTCGGCGACGACGGTGGGGCTGCGGTAGTCGAGCACGATCTCGGCGCCCAGCTCGCGCATCCGCTCGTGGTTGCGGGGGGACGCGGTCGTCGCCACGCGGTGCCCGGAGGCGACGGCGAGCTGGATCGCGTTGCTCCCCACGCTCGTCGTCCCGCCCCAGACCACGACCGTCCTGCCCGTCGGGCGGACCGGGACGCTCGGGTGCGGCAGGGCGAGGTGGTCCCGCTGGAACAGCGCCGTCGCCGCCGTCGAGACCGCGAGCGGCAGCACCGCCGCCTCCTCGAAGCCCAGCCGGTCGGGGATCGGCGCCGCCAGGTCCTCGCGCACGACCGTGTACTCCTGGAAGGCGCCCTCGTCGCGGTTCCGCCGCCCGCGCTCCATCCCGACCGCGTACGCGACGACCCGGTCGCCGACGGCGAAGCGCGTGACTCCAGGGCCGACCGCCTCGACCACTCCGGCCACGTCCTCCCCGAGCACCGCCGGGTACGGCACCCACCGGAACATCAGATCGCCCGTCCACTGCTTCATCTCGTCGACCGGATTCACGGCCAGGGCGCGGTTGCGCAGCAGGATCTCCCCCGGACCGGGGACGGGCATCGGAGCGGGGCGGACGACGAGGTCGGCCCGCGGGGCGGTCAGCAGGGCGGCGGCGTTCTCGGGCACGGGCGGCTCCAGTCGGAAGTGATGGCAGGACGTGTCGTCACACTACTCCTGATGACACGTCGTGTCGTCAGCTATCCTGGGCGGATGTCACGCTGGGCTCCCGACGCCGCCCTCCGCCTCGAGCAGGCGGCGATGGAGCTCTTCGCCGAGCACGGCTACGCGGGCACCACCGTCCCCGCGATCGCGGAGCGCGCCGGGCTCACCACCCGCACCTTCTTCCGCCACTTCGCCGACAAGCGCGACGTCCTCTTCCTCCGCGAGCGCGAGTTCCCCGAGATCGTCGGCCGCCTGCTCGCCGGCGCCCCCGCCGGCCTCGCGCCGATGGACCTCGTGATGCACGGCCTCGAGGCGGCCGCCTCGGGCGACCTCCAGACCTGGCGCGCTCCGATCGCCGCCCGCCGTGCCGTCGTGCGCTCCGAGCCGCAGCTGCGCGAGCGCGAGCTCCTGAAGTCGGCCGCCCTCGCCGAGAGCATGCGCGCCGCCCTCGTCGACGCCGGAGTCGCGCCGGAGGACGCGGCCCTCGCCGCCCTCGCGGCCTCCGCCCTCTTCGACCTCGCCCTGGAGCGCTGGCTCGCCGCACGCGAGGGGTCCCTCCTGGTCGACGTCCTCCGCGCCGAGCGCGCACGCCTCGGCGCGCTGCTCGCGCGCTGACCCGCACGACGCTGTCGAGGCGTCGCGAACGGTCGTCCTCCGCGGCGGGAGGCGACCGTTCGCGACGCCTCGGACCGGCGAGCGGGGGACGATCCGCTCAGAGCGCCCAGGGGAAGGCGGGGGCGTTCGAGCGGGCGCCCTGCGCGGCCTTCGAGCGGCCGGGCTCGCCGAGCTCGGCGAGCAGCGCCTCCGACTCGCCGACGAGGACCGCCAGCGCGCCGGGCGTGAACCAGTCGGGACGCAGGGCGAACAGGAGGTCCTCGGTCGCCGTGTTGCCGCTGGCGCCCGGCGCGAAGGGGCAGCCGCCGAGGCCGCCGAGCGCGCCGTCGACCACCGCGGCCCCGGCCTGCACGGCGGCGATCGCGTTCGCGACGCCCGAGCCCCAGGTGTCGTGCCCGTGGAACACGATCTCGCGAGGCGGGGTCTCCGCCGCCACGCGCGAGACGAGCGACGCCACCTGGCCGGCGTGCGCCTGCCCGAGCGTGTCGCAGACGACCACGTCGGCCGCTCCCTCCGCCCGCGGGTCGCGCGCGATCGCGAGCACGCGCTCCGGGTCGACCGGGCCCTCGAACGGGCAGGTGAAGGAGGTGGCGATGCACAGCTGGATCCGCCCGCCGACGCTCTCGGCGAGCGCGACCGCCTCCGGCATCGCGGCCAGGCTCGCCTCGGTCGACCTGCCGACGTTGGCGAGGTTGTGCGAGTCGGACGCCGAGAAGCAGTACTGGAAGCGGCGCGCCCCCGCGGCGGCCGCACGCTCGACGTGGCGCGGAGTCGCGACCCACACCCAGCACCGCTCCAGCTCCTCGGGAGTGAGCGCGGCGATCACGTCGAGGGTGTCGGCCATCGGAGGGACGAGGTCGCCGCGCGCGAGCGAGCCGATCTCGAGCTCGGGCACTCCCGCGGCGAGCAGCGTGCGCGCGAGGTCGACCTTGCGCTCGGTCGTCAGGAGCTTGCCGGTGAGCTGCAGGCCGTCGCGGAGGGTGACGTCTCGCAGGCGCGCGGAGGCGAGCGCGGTCACCGGCCGGCCTCCTCGGCAGCGGCGGCGGAGGGAGCGGCAGGAGCCCCGCCGGCGGAGGGAGCGGCAGGAGCCCCGCCGGCGGAGGGAGCAGCGGGACCGGTGCGCCGGAGCACCCCCAGCACCTCCTCGGTGTCCTGGCCCAGGTCGGGCGCGAGCGAGCGGATGGGGAGGGAGCGGCCGCCGAGCACCGGCACGATCCCCGGGAAGCCCACGCCGCGCAGAGTGCCGCCGGCGTCCTCGACGTCGAAGGCCTGGATCATGTCGCGCGCCGCGTACTGCTCGCTCGCGCTGATGTCGGCGGCCGTGTAGATCGGGCCGGAGGGGACGCCCTCGTCGTCGAGGACCGCGAGCGCCTCGGCGGCGGTGCGGCCCGCCGTCCACGCGCCGATCACCGCGTCCAGCTCGTCGCGCCGGGCCCAGCGCTGCTCGTTCGAGGCGAGCGCCGGGTCCTCGCCCAGGTCGGCGCGGCCGATCACCGCCATCAGCCGCTGGAAGATCGCGTCCGCGTTCCCCGCTATCACGATGCTCGCCCCGTCGGCGCAGGTGTAGGCGTTGGTCGGGGCGATGCCCTCCATCCGCCCGCCTACGCGCTCCCGGACGATGCCGTGCGCCTGGAAGTCGGGGATCAGCGACTCCGTCATCGAGAACATCGCCTCGTGCAGCGCCACGTCGACGACCCGCTCCGCCAGCGGTGCCGGATCCAGCCCCGCGGAGCGGCGGGTCTCGCGCTGGAACAGCGCCATCATCACTCCGTAGCCCGCGTACAGCCCGGCGATCGAGTCGCCGATCGAGACGCCGACGCGCACGGGCGGCCGGTCCGGGTCGCCGACCAGCTCGCGGAACCCGCCCATCGCCTCCGCGACCGCCGCGAACCCGGGCCGGGCCGACAGCGGGCCGGTCTGCCCGAACGCGGAGATGCGGCCGATCACGATGCCGGGCCGGGCCTCGTCGAGCACGTCCGGCCCGATCCCCCAGCGCTCGAGCGTGCCGGGCCGGAAGTTCTCGAGCACCACGTCGCACTCGGCGACCAGGCGGCGGACGGCGTCGCGCCCCTCGTCCGTGCGCAGGTCGAGCGCGATCGAGCGCTTGTTGCGGTTGATCGTGTGGAAGAGGAGCGAGGTCTCGGACCCCTCGTGCAGCCGCCAGCGGCGCAGCTCGTCCCCCGTGCCGGGCCGCTCCACCTTGATCACCTCGGCGCCGAAGTCGGCGAGCAGCCGGCCAGCCGTGGGCGCCGCGATGAAGTTGCCGAGCTCGAGGACGCGGACGCCCGCGAGCGGGAGGGGTGCGGTCATGGCACGGCCTTTCGCTCCCGTCGAGGCTAGCGCGGAGGACGGCGCCACCCCCTGCCCTCACGCGGACGCCCGACCTACACTTGCCGGACATCATGCGCAGACACACCCTCACTCCGCGACCGGACTGGCGAGCCCGCTGCGACGAGATCGGCTTCAGCTTCTACGACCTCCCCTCCGAGGGCGGCCGCCCCTACTGGAACGAGTCCGCGGCCTACTCCTTCGAGCCCGCCGAGATCGACCTGCTCGAGCGCACGACCTCGGAGCTGTTCGACCTCTGCATGGAGGCGTGCGAGCTCGTGGTGCGGAAGGGCCGCTTCGCCGAGTTCGGCATCCCGCCCCGCTTCCACGAGCTGGTGCGCACCTCGTGGGACGAGGACGACCCCACGGTCTACGGCCGCTTCGATCTCGCCTACGACGGCGCGGGCGCGGTGAAGCTGCTCGAGTTCAACGCCGACACCCCGACCTCGCTGGTCGAGACCGCCGCGGCCCAGTGGCAGTGGCTCGTCGAGACGAAGGGTCCCGACGCCGACCAGTTCAACAGCCTGCACGAGCAGCTCGTCGAGCAGTGGCGCCACCTCCGCCTCGAGCGCTGGAGCCTCGACGAGGGCGCCCGGCTGCACCTCGCGTCGCTGCACGACTCCGGAGACGGCGAGCTGATCGTCGAGGACGCCGACACCGTCGCCTACATGGCCGAGACCGCGGCGCAGGCCGGCTTCGACCCCAAGCTGATCTTCGTCGAGGACATCCGCTACGAGCTCGACGGCGCCGGCTTCCTCGACGGCGACGGCGAGCCGATCCGCCACGTCTTCAAGCTGTACCCGTGGGAGTGGATGCTCGGCGAGCAGTTCGGCGGCCTCCTCCTCGACCGGCGCGAGCGCACCCGCTGGGTCGAGCCGGCGTGGAAGCTCCTGCTCAGCAACAAGCAGCTGCTGGTGGTGCTGTGGGAGATGTTCCGCGGCCACCCGAACCTGCTGCCCGCCTCCGTGCATCCGCTGCCCGGCACCGCCCAGGTGCGCAAGCCGCGCCTGGGCCGGGAGGGCGCCAACGTGACGGTCCTCGACGCCGACGGGTCGGTCGTCGCCGAGAACGGCGGGAGCTACGGCGCCGAGGGCTTCATCCACCAGGAGCGCGCCGAGCTGGCCCGGGTGGACGGGAAGACCGTCGTCATCGGCAGCTGGATCGTCGGCGAGACCCCGGCCGGCATCGACGTGCGCGAGACGAGCGGCCTGATCACCGGCGACCTGGCGGAGTTCGTCCCCCACTACATCGAGGGCGGACGGAGCGACGGGGCCGCGACGGCCGCGGACGGCGCGTCGGCCGCCTCCCGCCCCGAGCACGGCGCCACCCCCGCCTACGGCGCTCCCGCGCCCGGCACCCCCGCGCCCGAGTACGGCGCCCCCGAGCACGACCGGCCGCAGGACACCCGCGCGGCCCGCCCGCAGGACGAGGAGACCCGATGACGGACAACGACCGCACCCCCGGCGATTCCGGGACGCCGAGCTCCGGGAACGACTGGGGCAGCCGCGAGCCCGGGGCGGGCTCCGGCACGCCGAGCGGCGGCACGAGCGGCGGGTCCGGCCGCGGCGACGGCGCCACCCGCACCGCTCCCCACCGCTCCCGGAGCGTCGGGATCAGCGGCATCGCGAAGAACCGCCGCGGCCTGCTCATCGGCGGCGCGGTCGCGGTCGGCGCGGTCGGCCTCGCCGTCGCCCTCGCGAACGGCGGCCCCTCGACCGACGGCGTCGTCGCCACGGGAGCCGACGGCCAGGACTACGTCATCCCCGAGAACGCCGAGCGCCCCGTCTACGCGAGCCGCGAGGACTGCCTCGCCGACGTGCGGGAGCAGATCGCCCAGCTCCAGGCGCAGGGCGAGGAGGTCGGCGACGACCCCGAGCAGCTGTGCGAGGCGACCGACGAGTACCGCGGGCACTACGCCGGCGGCTTCTGGCTCGGCCCGCTGATCTTCGCGTCCTCGCGCTGGAACTCGACGCGGGCGACCAGCTGGGCGCCCGTCGCGTCCGGCGGCTTCGCGGCCCGCGGAGCGACCCAGCCCGACGTCGTGCAGCGCGCGCCGGCCGGCTCGACCGTCGGCTCGAAGGCGACCCTCTCCGGCGGCTTCGGCTCCTCCGGCAAGTCCGGCTTCGGCTCCACCGTCGGCGGCTGACCGCGGCGCACCTCGGCCCTCGCGCCCGAGACGCGCGGCGAGGCGTCCGTGTGTCGCCGAGACACCGCTCGCAGGCCGGCGTCTCGACGATCACGGGGACGGCTCGCCGCCGCTCCCGCTCTCAGGAGGAGGGCGTCGCGCTCGGGAAGAAGTGCCGCTCGACGGGATCGCCGTCGGCGTGGGTCAGCGCCGCCGCGCGGATCTCGCGGTCGCGGCCGGTGAGCCGCTGGGTCTCCTGCCGCCGGAACTCGCCCCACGAGGGCACCATGAACGTCTCCAGCTGCACGTCGGCCTCCTCCCCGCTCCGGTAGAGCGCCCACCGCGAGGCGCCGGTCCGGCGGCGGGAGCTCTCCAGCAGCCGCATGGCCGATCGGAAGTCCGCGAGGGAGTCGGGGCGGACCGTCCACGAGATCTGCACCATCACCGGCCCGTCCGTCGGCTCCGGCTCGAACACCAGCGTGGGCGTGGGCCACGACATCGAGATGCTGCGGTCGACGGTGCCCGTCCCCGGCAGCAGGGGCAGCACCCGCACGCTGGCCGCCACGAGGAGGAGCAGAGCGGCCGCCGCGGCGTACGCGGGCGCGGTGCCGAGCACCTGCGCGGCCAGGCCCCAGCCGATCGAGCCGACTGCCATGGTCCCCATGAAGACCAGGATGTAGATCGAGGCTCCGCGGGACCGCACCCACTGCGGCAGCGTGAGCTGCAGCGCCGCGTTCAGCACGGTGAGGGTGCCGATCCACGCCAGCCCCGCGAGGACCAGCAGCAGCAGGGCCGGAACGAGGGGCAGGAAGGCCGCCGCGAGAGTCCCCGCCGCGAACAGCACGGCGCTCGCCCCGATGACGACGTCGTCGGAGAGCTTCCGGCGGGCGAGCGGCAGGGCGAAGACGCCGAGCACGGCACCGGCACCGAGAGCCCCGAGGAGGAAGCCGTAGCCGCTGGAGTCGAGCTGGAGGCGCTTCGCGGTGAGCGGCAGCAGCGCCCAGAGCGCACTGGCGGGCAGGGCGAAGAGCGCGGAGCGGAGGAGGATCCGGCGGACGAGGTGCGCGGAGGCGACGTACCGGATCCCTCCCTTCAGCGCGGCGCCGAACTGCTCGCGGTCGTCGAGGCCGGTCTGCGCCGGCCGCTTCCACCAGAGCAGGGCGAGCACCGCGCCGATGAAGCTCAGGGCGTTGATGCCGAAGACCACCGGAGCGCCGAACGCCGAGAGGACGACGCCCGCCAGGGCCGGGCCGACCGCGCGCGCGCCGTTCACCGTCACCCCTCCGAGGGCCGACGACGCCGCGATCAGGTTCCGGGGCACGAGCTCCGGCTGGATCGCCTGCCAGGCGGGCGAGGTCAGGGTGGAGGTGATGCCGAGGAGGAAGGTGAAGGCCAGGATCGTCCACGGCGTCAGCGCGCCGACCGCCGCCACGACCGTCAGAGCGGCCGCCAGCAGCGCGCTGGCCGACGACCCCCAGATGAGCAGCCGCCGCCGGTCGAGCGAGTCGGCCAGCACGCCCGCGGGGAGGGCGACGAGGATCGAGGGCGCCAGGCTCGCCGTCTGCACGAGCGCGACGACCGCCGCGCCCGCGGCCGCCTCGACCAGGTACCACTGGGCTCCGACGGTCTGCATCCAGGTGCCGATGTTGCTGCCCAGCTGGGCGAACCACAGCACGCGGAAGGCGGTGATCGCCATGGGCGCCCAGGCCGACGGTTGCGCCGGCGCGGACGTCTGCGCCGGGGCGGCGGGAGCCGGAGCGACGTCCTCAGTCACGGGGCACGGCCTGCCGCACCGAGAAGAGGTTGCCGAACGGGTCCAGCAGCTGGCACAGCCGCTCCCCCGTGAACACCGTCTTCGGACCGCGGTGGGCGACGGCGCCGTTCGCCGTCCAGTCGGCGACGACGGCGTCGACGTCGGGGACCGTCCAGTACGGGCTCGTGCCGTCGGGTCCGGGCCGGTTCAGCTCGTCCCGCTCGTGCAGCGTCAGGCGGGTGCCGTCCAGGTCGTAGGCCACGAGCGCCCCGCCGCGGACGACGGGCTCGCGCCCGAGCCGCGCCGAGTACCAGTCGATCGCGGCGTCGAGGTCGTCGACGAAGTAGAAGACGTTTCCGACTCCGGCGAACTCCGTCGTCGTCATGCTCGGGCCGGCGGGAGGGCGTCGCGGAGGAAGGCGAGCGAGGGGCCGATGGCCGCCTCCGTATACCCCTCGGCGTGACGGGTGCCCGGGATCAGCTGCAGCGTGCTGGCGACTCCGACCGCGGAGAGCGCCGCCTGCATGGCCTGCGCGTCGCTCACGGGGACGAACTCGCCGAGCGAGTTGGCCAGGAACACCGGCCCGCCGTCCGGGGAGGCGTGGCGCGTCGTGGAGGCGGCGGTGAGCAGCCCGCGGTCGCCCCCGACCTCGTTGAGGATCGTCCAGCGCAGGAAGGCGTCGTTCCGGCCGGTCTGGTTGATGTCGGCGCTCTTCATGGCGTCGAGGTCCTGCGTCGTCGGCGTGGCCGGGAGGTCGTCGGTCGCCTCGACGATGCCGAGGAGGTCGAACATCCCCGACCAGCTGACGGCGGGCCGACCGGTGGCGATCGCGGCCTCCACGACCAGGTTCCCGCCCGCCGATCCGCCGAAGAACGCCAGCCTGCTCCGGTCGAACGCCCACTCGGACGCGACCGCCCACCGCTCCGCGGCGAGCACGTCGTCCCTGCTGGCCGGGAAGACCGAGTCCGGAGCCTCGCGGTAGTCCGCCGCGAACACGAGGTAGCCGGCGTCGACCAGCATCGTCGCGAGCGCCCGCTCCTTGCTCTTGTCCCCCCGGAACCACCCGCCGCCGTGGATCAGCACGACGGCCGGCCGAGCAGCGTCCTCGGCCGGGGACACCGACCTGCTGTACACGTCCAGCACCTGCGGCGACGACCCCCCTTCGACGTACGGAACCCCGATGCTCACTGACGGCTCGTCCGACACGGTGACCCCCTCCGGTCCAGATTCTCGACTGCAGTCAGACCGTAGGAGCCGGGGGCGGCGCGAGCCAGGCCCTGCCGGGGTCACCCAGGAGGGCTCCCGCAGGCCCGCCTCCCGCGGCGGCGCCGATCGCGACTAGCCTCGGAGGGTGTTCCTGACCGAGCCGTACGGCTTCCGCGACCGCTCCGCCCTCGACGAGCGCCGGGCCCTGCTCGAGGACGAGGCCTCGGTGCAGCCCCTCCGGGCGTTCCGCGAGGAGCTCCTCGCCCGGCGCACGCGCAGGCATCCCGGTGCCGTGGTGCCCGACTTCGACCCGGCCGAGGCCGGCGTCGAGGCGCGTGCGCTCATCGTGCTGGAGGCCCCGGGACCGATGTCGGCCGGCCCCGGCGGCTCCGGCTTCGTCTCGGTCGACAACGACGACGCGACCGCCGCCTCGACCTGGACCCTCCGCGACGAGGTCGGACTGCACGCCCGCACCCTGATCTGGAACATCGTGCCGTGGCAGCTCGACGGCGCCCCCGACGCGGACGAGGTGCGGCAGGGCGCGATGGAGCTGCGCCGGCTCCTGCCGCTGCTCCCCGACCTGCGGGTCGTCGTCAACGCCGGGACCGCGCCGACCAGCGGCTGGAAGAAGAACATCGAGCCGTACCTGGTCGACGGCCCGACGGTCATCGACTCGTGGAGCCCCGGCCAGCGGGCGATGAGCCAGCCCCGCAAGCGCGACGAGCTGAAGCGCGCCTTCGAGCGCGCGACGCACCTGGTCGGCTGAGCCCCCGAGGCTCCGAGGCGTCACGAACGGTCGTCATCCGAGCCGGGAGGCGGCCCTTCGCGACGCCTCGACCGCCGGCGGACGGTCCGCTCAGGCTGAGCGGGCGTCCCGCAGCGCGTCGGCCGACTGCTGCGCGGCGCGGCGGACGTCGCGGTCCGGGTCGCGGAGCATGCCCGTCAGGACGGCCTCGACGCTCGCCGCGAACTCGCCCTTCGCGTCGCGACCGGAGGAGATCCCCGCCAGAGCGGCCGCCACGAGAGCGCGCGCTCCTGCCGCGCGGACCCGGGGGTGCTCATCGGTGGTCAGGCGGGACAGCTTCTTCTGCCCGCCCAGCACGCGCTCGGCGCAGACGCGGGCGCACATCTCGCGGACGCGCCAGGAGGGGTTCGCGAGTCCGGCGGTCACCGCGTCGGCGGCGTCGTCGTCCCAGACGTAGAGGAGCGCGCGGGCACCCCAGAGCTCGGGCCAGTAGAGGGAGGGCGCTCCCTTGAGGATCCCGTCGGCGTGCTCGCCGCCCACGGTGAGGAGGAAGGACTCGCCCTCGTACCCGCCGGTGAGCAGGGCCGCGGATCGCAGGGCGACGTTGCGCTCCCCCTCGCGGGCGACCTGCGCGCGCAGGCGCTCCTCGAGCGGATCGGTGAGGGTGACGGTCGGTTCGTTGTCGCGTGCCATGAGGCTCCCGAGAGTACCCGCCCGCCCCGCGCCACGGCGGATCCGGCAGCGGAACGGACGATGCCCGCCCGCTCAGGAGGCGCCCACCGGGAGGTCGGCCCCGCCTGACTATGCTGGTGCCACCCCCGGCAGCCGAGCCCTCTGAGCCTCGTCCGCGCCGGGGTGGCGCGGCTCACCCGCCCGGGGAGCGGAGGAGGTCCTCTCATGGCCGATCGGCCGAACCTCCGCCATGTCGCGGCGGTCGCGGGCGTCTCGCACATGACCGTGTCGCGCGTGCTCAGCGGGCACCCCAACATCAAGGAGTCGACCCGCCAGAAGGTCCTCGAGGCGGTCGACGAGCTCAACTACAGGCCGAACATCGCCGCCCGCTCCCTCGTCACGCAGCGCACCGACCGCATCGGCGTGATGATCGAGAGCGGCGCCGAGTACGGGCCGTCGAGCACCCTCCGCGCGATCGAGCGCGCCGCCCGCGAGAAGGGGTACTCGATCACCTCCGTCGCGCTGCGGCCGGACCTCGAGATGACCCCCACCGACGCGATCGCCCACCTGATGGGCCTCGGGATCGACGCGCTCTGCGTGATCGCGCCGCGCTCCTCCTCCGTGGCGACCCTCCGCACCGTCGAGATCGGCGTGCCGACGCTCGTGGTGAAGAGCGACAAGGATCCGAGCTTCCTCACCGTCTCGGTCGACCAGCAGGCCGGCATGTTCCAGGCCGTCGACCACCTGGGCAACCTCGGCCACCGCGACGTGCTGCACCTCTCCGGCCCCCTCGACTGGCTCGACGCGCGCGCCCGCGAGCGCGCCTTCCACAGCCGCGCGAAGTCGTGGGGGATGCACGAGCGCCCCATCGTCATCGGCGACTGGACCCCGGACTCCGGGTACGACTTCGCCGCGAGCCTGCAGTCGGTGCCCGACTTCACCGCGATGGTCGTCGCGAACGACGAGATGGCGCTCGGAGTGATCCACGGCCTCGTCGAGCGCGGGATCCGCGTGCCCGAGGACATGAGCATCGTCGGCTTCGACGACCTGCCCACCGCCCGCCACTTCCTCCCGCCGCTGACGACGGTCCGCCAGGACTTCGACAAGCTCGGGACGACGGTCGCCGAGGTGATCCACGCGAGGATCCGCGGCCAGGAGAGCCCGCAGCGCACCCGGATCCCCACGGAGCTGGTGATCCGCTCCTCCACGGCCGCTCCCCGATCGTGACCCTCCTGTTCCCGTCCCGCCGCATGCGCTCGCGTATCATCGGCGGCAGCCCCTGGCACGCCGGACCCTGACGGCGCGCCGCACACGAACCGAGGACGGCACGTGGCGATCTCATCGAGGACGACCCGGAGCTCCGCGGCACCCGTCGTCGAGATGACCGGCATCCGCGTCTCCTTCGCCTCCGGACCCGCTCTGAAGGACGGGAACCTGCGGCTGGTGCCGGGCGAGATCCACGGGCTGATGGGCGAGAACGGCGCGGGCAAGTCCACGCTGATCAAGACGCTCACCGGCATCCACCAGCCCGACGCGGGCGAGATCCTCGTCGACGGCGTCGCCCGGCGCTTCAGCGGCCCGGCGGAGGCGAAGGCAGCGGGCATCACGGCCGTGTTCCAGGACGAGCGCCTCACCGACAACCTCAGCATCGGCGAGAACGTGATGCTCGGCCACGAGGTCCGCGGCCGCTTCGGCATCTCCTGGTCGCGCACCCACCACCGCGCGGCCGAGATGCTCGCCGAGCTGGGCCTGGAGGACCTCGATCCGCACCTGCCGCTGCGCTCGCTCTCGCCGGCGATCCGCCAGCTGGTCGCGATCAGCCGCGCGATGGTCGACCGTCCGCGCGTGCTCGTGCTCGACGAGCCCACCTCCAGCCTCGACCTCAGCGACGTGGCCCGCCTCTTCACGGTGCTGCGGAGGCTGCGCGACCAGGGCGTCGCGATCCTGTTCGTCTCGCACTTCCTCGAGCAGGTCCTCACCCTCAGCGACCGGCTGACGGTGCTCCGCGACGGCGGCACCGTCGGCGAGTACCCGGCGCACACCATGGACCGCGCGGAGCTGATCGCGAAGATGATCGGCAAGGACATCGACGCGCTGCGGCAGATCGGCTCCGACCGCCGCGAGCACCGCCGCCAGCCGGTCGGCCCGGCGATCTACCGCGCGCACGGGATCGGCCGCCGCGGCGCCGTGGGCCCGACCGATCTGGAGCTGCACCGCGGCGAGATCGTGGGCTTCGCGGGCCTGCGCGGCTCGGGGCGCACCGAGCTGGCGTCGCTGGTGAGCGGGGTCGAGAAGCCGGACACCGGCGAGGTGCTGATCGACGGCCAGCCCGCGCACATCTCCGACCCGGTGTCGGGCCTGCGCCACCGCATCGCCCACTCGAGCGAGAACCGCCGCGAGGACGGGATCATCGGCGACCTCTCCCTCCGCGAGAACCTCGTGCTGGGCCTGCAGGCTCTGCGCGGCTGGGCGCACCCGCTCTCGGCCGCCGAGACCGACACCCTGGTGCGCACCTACGTCGAGGCGCTGAACATCTCGCCGGCCGACCCGGACATCCCGGTGAAGTACCTCTCCGGAGGCAACCAGCAGAAGGTGGTCCTCGCGCGGTGGCTCGCGACCCGTCCGCGGCTGCTCGTGCTCGACGAGCCGGCGCGCGGGATCGACGTGGCATCGAAGGTCGAGATCCAGGCGCACATCGCGCAGCTCGCGAAGGAGGGGGTGACCGTCGTCTACATCTCGTCCGAGCTGGAGGAGGTGGTGCGCCTCAGCGACCGCATCGTCGTCTTCAAGGACCGCGAGAAGATCGGCGAGGTCAGCAACGGCCCCTGGCTCACCGTCGACACGATCGTCGAGATGATCGCCGCCGACCGCGACGACGACCTCGACGACGACGACTGACCTCCCCCGCCGGCCGAGCGGCCGCACCGTCCACCGGGTCTCGATGAGCCGTCCGGGCTGCTCGACCGCCAGGACCTCGGCGCGCCGGCGGGTCCCGCTCGGGCGCCGGGCCTGCGAGGATCCGGGGGTGGACGATCAGCGACCGGACGAGCTCGCGGAGCTGCAGCGGCGCGCCTACGGCCGAGGCTCCGACATCGAGCGGGACCCCGGCGCGCTCGCCCGGCTCTCCGCGCTCGAGGCCCGCGTCCGTCCCGCCCTCGGCACCGCACTGCCGGGCGCGGTGGTTCCCGCGGACTCCGGGGACGCGGCGCCGGAGGACGCGGCACCTCTCGCGGACGCCTCCGCCGACGAGGCGTCCGACCCCCTCGGCCACGTCCCGCCCCGCCGCTCCCGTCGGTGCGGCCTCCTCCTCCTTGCCGCGCTGGCCGCGACGGCCGCCGTCGCCGCGGGGGCCACCCGCCTCGCCACCGCCGAGGACGGACAGCCCGGCCGCGAGGTCGCCGTGCTGCCGCTGTCGAACGGCACCGACCTCCCCGGCTGGGAGGGACTGGGGTTCGACGGATCGGTCACCACCGAGGACTTCGGCGGGCTCACCGTCGTGCGGCAGAGCCTGCCCGCCGACACGGGGCTCACCGTCGTCCGGCAGCGCCGCTCCTCGAGCGCCGGCTCGTGCCTCTCCATCGTGCGGACCGCCGAGCCACAGGACGGCCTGTTCTTCCAGGGCTGCACGGCCGGAGCGTTCCCCGCGGTCGCGCAGTTCACCGTGACGTCGGCGGCGCCGGAGGCCCTGCGCGAGCGCGGGTCGAGCGAGTCGAAGAAGGTGGGCGATCCGCACGGACGGACGGGGATCTGAGTGGTCAGGGTGCGTCGGATCGGACGCGGATCTCGTCGCCCTCGAGGGCGAACCGCAGGGACGTGCCGATCGGGAACCGCTCGCGCAGGGCCTCCGGCGCCGCCGACGTCACGGTGAACTGCGCGACCGCGGGGAACGCTCCGGCCGTGCAGCCCTGGAAGAACAGGCCGTCCTGT
>NZ_PSVU01000020.1:0-61389 GCF_002932515.1 Rathayibacter sp. AY1D5 | reverse complement strand
TCCTCGTGGCGGACTGGGCGAGCGTGCGGGGGTCGTCGTCCTTCGGCGCGTCGCCGACAGGGGCCCCCTCGCTGAGCTCTCGGAAGACCTGCTGGCGCTGCTCCGGGGTCAGCTGCTCGAAGGCCTCGCGGTGCACCTGCTCGATCGCCTCGGGCGGCGCGGTGCGGAGGAGGTAGCGGTAGCGCTCGATGGCACGCTCATCGTCGGTGCGCGGAGACGTCGCCGGAGGGGAGCCGTACTCGGGCCTGCGGTCCGCGGCCTGCGGCGGCGCGTACGTCGAGCGGCGTGCGCTCTCGGGCTGCTCGTCGCGGCCCAGCAGTCGGTCCAGGAATCCCATGATCTCCTCCTCGGCGCCCGACGGACGCACACCGCCACGGTAGGCCTCTCACCGCTCCGGGTGCTGAGCGTTCTCTCAGAGGCTGCTCGGAGCGGAGGCCTCGGTCACTTCTGCTTCGGGATGACCACCCACATCACGAGGTAGGCGATGATCTGCGGCCCCGGGAGGAGGCACGAGAGCACGAACAGGAGACGCACCACGAAGGGGCTCCAGCCGAATCGGCGGGCGAGACCGGCACAGACGCCGGCGATGATCCTGCCCCGACGGGGGCGCACGAGAGTAGCCATGACTCCACTCTGGCGCAGGGCGCCTGAGCGGGGCATCCGGGAAACCCCCTAGGTCTGCGCCGGAGTTCCGTCAAGCTCCTCGGGCCGGAACGCTCCGACCGAGCGGGCGAAGGCGGCGGCGCGCTCGGCGTCGGCCTCCGGCCAGACCACGTGGAAGCGCTCGAAGACCACGTCGCCGATGCCGCCCGGTGAGACGCGGGCGAAGTAGCGGCGGTGGCCGTCGAACCAGGAGGCGCGCGTGCGGTCCCCCTCGCCCTCGGCCCAGGCGAACGCGTCGTCGACGGAGTCGAGCGGACCGGTCCGCACGTCGTCCGTCACGAGGACGACACGCGCCGCTCCCGCGCCGTCGCAGACGATCCAGTGGTCACCCGCGACGGGCGCCCCCTCCTCGGCGAGGGACGCCGTGGCCGTCTTCACTCCGCGCCGCACGAGGCCTAGCAGCTCGTCCGCCATCGCCGTGCTGTCGCCGAACGCCTCGACCGGCGGGAGCGCCTCGTCGACTCCCGGATGCGTGGAGCGGTACTCCGCCCAGAGGAGCGCCGCCGAGGCGGCGTCGGCGTCGGGGAGGGCCGTGCGCTCCGGCGCGACGGGCACGAGCGCCACGATGTTCGCCCCGGCCAGGGAGGCGGGATCGTCGGGGTGGTTGTCGGGCGTGGTGACCGTGGCGAAGGGCCAGTGCTGCTGGAGCCAGCGGCGCGCGTAGGCGTCGAGCTCCTCCTCGAGCCGCGAGCCCCGGACGGCGGGGACGACCCACCAGGAGGCCTCGGCGGAGTCGCCGCCGCCGGGCCGGACGCTCAGAGCGCCCAGCGCCTCGGTGCGGTCCGGGCCGACGAGCAGGAACGCGTGCGCTCTGCCCGCACGCGACTCCTCCTCGAGGCGCAGGAGACCGCGCACGTCGTCACCGAGGGACGCCGACGGCATGGCGGCCGGATCGTCCCCGCGGAGGAGAGCCGCGAGCCACGGTCGCTGCTCGCCGATCACCGCGTGCAGGAGGTCCGCATCGCTCGAGACGAGAGGACGCAGGAGGGCGCCCGCCGGCAGCTCGAGCCGCGCGGGAAGGGGCGCGTCGCCGGTTCCACCGCTCATGACCGCACCTCCCCGCGCACCGGCTCAGCCGGCCGCGCGCTCCAGGACGAGCTCGCGGACGCGGGCGGCGTCGGCCTGCCCCTTCATGGCCTTCATCACGGCACCGATCACGGCACCGGCGGCCTGCACCTTGCCGTCGCGGATCTTCGCGAGCACGTCGGGCTGCGAGGCCAGTGCCGCGTCGATCGCCTCGATGAGCGCTCCGTCGTCCGAGACGACCGCGAGTCCACGGGCGTCGACGACCTCCTGCGGGGTGCCCTCTCCGGCGATGACGCCCTGGAGGACCTCGCGGGCGAGGCGGTCGGTCAGCGTGCCGCTCTCGATCAGACCGGCGAGCTCGGCGACCTGGGCCGGGGTGACCAGGGAGACCGGGTCCTCGCCCGCCGCGTTCGCGAGGCGCGCGATCTCCCCGGTCCACCACTTGCGGGCCGCCTGCGGAGCGGCTCCCGCGGAGACGGTCTCGGTGATCTCGACCAGCAGGCCGCTGTTGGCGACGTCCTGGAACTCGAGGTCGGTGAAGCCCCACTCCTGCTTGAGGCGGCGACGGCGGTCGGCGGGCTTCTCGGGGAGCGCGGCGCGCAGCTCCTCGATCAACTCCGGGCTCGGCACGACCGGGAGCAGGTCGGGCTCCGGGAAGTAGCGGTAGTCGTCGGCGTCGCTCTTGGGCCGGCCCGCGGAGGTGCGGCCGGTGTCCTCGTGCCAGTGGCGCGTCTCCTGCGTGATCGTGCCACCCGCCGCGAGGATCGCCGCCTGGCGCTGGATCTCGTAGCGGACGGCGCGCTCGACCGAGCGGAGCGAGTTGACGTTCTTGGTCTCGGTGCGGGTGCCGAGCTTCTCCTGGCCGATCGGGCGGAGCGAGACGTTCGCGTCGCAGCGCAGGTTGCCGCGCTCCATCTTGGCGTCCGAGATGCCGAGCGCCAGCACGATGTCGCGGATCGTCGCGACGTAGGCCTTCGCGTACTCGGGCGCGCTCTTCCCCGCGCCGTAGATCGGCTTCGTGACGATCTCGACGAGCGGGACCCCCGCGCGGTTGTAGTCCACGAGCGAGTACTCGGCGCCCTGGATGCGGCCGGTGGCGCCGCCGACGTGCGTGAGCTTGCCGGCGTCCTCCTCCATGTGCGCGCGCTCGATCGGGATCTGCACGAGCGAGCCGTCGGCCAGCTCGATCTCGACCGAGCCCTCGAAGGCGATCGGCTCGTCGAACTGCGAGATCTGGTAGTTCTTCGCCAGGTCCGGGTAGAAGTAGTTCTTGCGCGCGAAGCGGCTGGACGGGGCGATCGAGCAGCCCAGGGCGAGGCCGAGGCTGATCGAGTAGCGGACGGCCTGCTCGTTCACGACCGGCAGCGAGCCCGGGAGGCCGAGGTCGACCGGGGTCACGTTCGTGTTGGGCTCGGACCCGAACTCGTTCGGCGCGTCCGAGAACATCTTCGTCTTCGTGTTGAGCTCGACGTGCACCTCGAAGCCGAGCACCGGCTCGAAGGTCTCGAAGACCTCGTCGTAGTCCATCAGCTCGGGAGCGGACGTGTGCGCGGAGGCCATCAGACGGCACCTTCCTCGGTCGCGGAGAGCACGGAGTGGGTCAGGTCGGGGGCCTGCGCGAGGAGCGGGCGGCCCCACTTCTCCTCGAGCAGCGCCTCGAGCGCGGCGCCCACGGTGTAGAGGCGCACGTCCTCCCGGGCGGGAGCGAGGAACTGGATGCCGACGGGCAGCCCGTCCTCGTCGGCGAGGCCGGCGGGGACGGAGATGCCGGGGATGCCGGCCAGGTTCGCCGGGATGGTCGCGACGTCGCCGCGGTACATCGCCAGCGGGTCGTCGAGCTTCTCGCCGAGGCGGTAGGCGGTCGTCGGTGCCGTCGGCGAGGCGATCACGTCGACGTCCGCGAAGGCCGCGTCGAAGTCCCGCTGCACCAGGGTCCGGACCGTCTGCGCGCTGCCGTAGTAGGCGTCGTAGTAGCCGGCCGAGAGGGCGTAGGTGCCGAGGATGATCCGGCGCTTGACCTCGGGGCCGAAGCCCTGCTCGCGGGTCGCGGACATGACCTGCTCGACCGTGCCGCCGCCCTCCGGCGTGACGCGGAGGCCGAACCGGACCGAGTCGAACTTGGCGAGGTTGCTGGAGGCCTCCGCGGGGAGGATCAGGTAGTAGGCGGCGACCGCGTACTCGACGCTCGGGAGGCTCACCTCGACGACCTCGGCTCCGGCGCCCTGCAGGATCTCGAGCGCCTCGTGGAAGCGCGCCAGCACGCCGGGCTGGAAGCCCTCGCCGCCGTCGAGCTCCTTGACCACGCCGATCCGGAGGCCCGTCACGTCGGCGCGGCGCACCGCGTCGGCGAAGGAGGGCCAGGAGTCGCGCAGCGACGTCGAGTCGCGCGGGTCGTGGCCCGCGATGACGTCGTGCAGCAGCGCGGAGTCGAGGACCGTCCGGGAGACGGGGCCGATCTGGTCGAGGCTCGAGGCGAGCGCGATCGCTCCGTAGCGGGACACGCCGCCGTAGGTCGGCTTCACGCCGACGGTGCCGGTCACGTGCGCGGGCTGGCGGATCGATCCCCCGGTGTCGGAGCCGAGGGCCAGGGGCGCCTCGTAGCTCGCGACGGCCGCGGCGGACCCGCCGCCGGAGCCGCCGGGGATGCGGTCGAGGTCCCACGGGTTGTGGGTGGGGCCGTAGGCGCTGCGCTCGGTGGTCGAGCCCATCGCGAACTCGTCCATGTTGGTCTTGCCGATCGGGACCAGCCCGGCCTCGCGGACCTTGCGCATGACGGTCGCGTCGTAGGGCGGGCGCCAGCCCTCGAGGATGCGGGAGCCGCTCGTGGTCGGCATGTCGTTCGTGACGATGACGTCCTTGACCGCGAGAGGCACTCCGGCGAGGGGGTGCAGCGACTCGCCGTCGGCCCGCCGGCGGTCGATCGCCTCGGCGGACGCGACCGCGCCCTCGCGCGCGACGTGGAGGAAGGCGTGGACCGCTCCGTCGACCGCGTCGATGCGCTCGAGGTGGGCGCGGGTGGCCTCGACCGAGGAGACCGAGCCGTCGGCCAGCTTCCCGGAGAGGGCGGACGCGCTGAGGCGGACGAGCTCGTCGCCGTGCGCGCTCACTGCTCCTCCCCCAGGATCGCGGAGACCTGGAAGCGGCTGCCGTCGTGCTCGGGCGCGCCGGAGAGCGCTTGCTCGAGCGTGAGGGTCTCGCCGACCACGTCGGGCCGGAAGACGTTCTCGAGCGGGATCGGGTGGCTGGTCGCCGGCACGTCGGGCGTGGCGACGGCCTGGACCGCGCGCACGGAGTCGACGATCTGGCCGAGCTCCCTGGTGAGGCTCCCGATCTCGTCGGAAGTGAGGTCGATCCTGGCCAGCTGGGCCAGATGGGCGACCGTGTCGGCCGTGATCTCGGACATGCGTCTCCGTCTGGTGGTTCGGGGGGATTTCCGGCCGCCAGTCTACTCGGCGCGCCCGCACCGCCTCCGCCCGTGCCGCCCGCCCGTCAGAGGCCGCCGAAGAGGCTGGCGCCGTGCTTCAGGAGTGCGTTGTACGCGCCCTCGTAGGTGGTCGGCAGGTCCTCGCCGGGTTCGCCGTACCGGGCCAGCAGCAGGCCCATCAGGCCGACGGCGGGCGGGCTCAGCGGCTTGTCGCGGTTCACGTGCGCTGGATGCGCCGGTGCCGACTCGGGGTTCGGGGGCAGGTACTGCGGCACCGTGGTCGGCCAGTCGCCGATCTGCCGCGGCTCGTCGAGGGTCAGCACCCCGAAGAGGTCCGGGGCGGAGGCGTCGCGAGCGGTCAGCGGCTCGAGGCCGTGCAGGGCGCTGAGGGTCCGGATCACGGCGCCGTGGTGCAGCTCGTCGTGCACGATCGTGCCGGCCCTCGTGTACGCCGAGACCGCGATCGTCGGCACGCGGCAGCCGAGCCGGTCGAAGGCGAAGCCCATCTCGCCCTCGCGGCCGTCGCCCGGCGGAGTCGCCGACGGCGGGGGGACGTGGTCGTAGAGGCCGCCGTGCTCGTCGAAGGTCGCCAGCAGGAGCGTGTTCACCGCGTTCGAGCCGGTCGTGCTCGCGCTCTCCCGGATCGCCGAGTACACCTGGTGCAGCAGCAGCTCGCCGGCGCGGACGTCGGACAGCGCGCTGTCGTAGACGGGCGTGCCGTCGACCTCGTCCTCGTGCAGGACGCCGGTCGGCGGGTGCATGTCGTTGTGGTCGAAGACGAGCCGCGGCTCGAGGAAGGCGTAGTCGGGCAGCTCGCCGTTCTCCACGTCGGCGTAGAAGCGGTCCATCGTCGAGAAGTGGGTCTTCCAGTACTTCTCGAGCACCGGCGCGTGCAGGAAGCCGGTGTAGGAGACCACCTGCAGCGCGTCGAAGTAGACGCGCCAGGTCCTCCCCGCCTCCTCGAGGCGGTTGAACACCGTCGGCGCGTCGGCCAGGTCGTCCGCGAGCCACTTCTCGTAGCCGCCGCCCTGCTTGTTGGTGACGAAGCCGTGCGAGGTCGACGCGTGCAGGAAGGACCTGTTGCAGAAGGTCTGGGAGGGGACGGCGCAGAACCACTGGTCGAAGACGGCGAACTCGCGGGCGAGGGTGGAGAAGACGGGCAGCATCTCCGGCGAGAAGCCGCCCATGATCGTCCGCGCCTCCTCCGCCGTGGGCTCCTGCCCCTTCTTCATCACCCTCAGGTGCTGGACGTAGTCCTCGAGGAAGCCGCTCATCGTCGGGGCGGAGGCGTCGGCGGGCGCGTTGAAGGGCGCGGTCATGGCGCCGACGGTGCGGCCGGCGTTCTCGGGCGGATCCACAGTGCCGAAGAGCTGGGTGTTGACGTGCGGGTACTCCTCGCCCGGGTCCGGGTCGGGCTGGCGCATCACGGAGTCGGTGGCGCCCTCGTAGACGTGCGTGCCGACGGTCAGTCCCCCGGCGCTGGTGTTCGTCCGCTCGTCGGGGAGGAGGCCCTCGAAGCTCTCGCCCGCGGGCAGGTCGTCCGGTCCGTAGAGGCGGCCGAGGACGTTGTCGAAGGAGCGGTTCTCGAACATGATCACGACGACGTGGTCGAAGCCCGGCTCCGTGCGGGCGGGCAGTCGCGGCTCCTCCTCGCGGCGGGGGCCGGAGGCGACGGCCGCGCCGATCGCGCCGCCGGCGAGGGCTCCGGCTCCGACTCCGGCGGCGGCGGTGCCGGCCAGGAAGCGGCGGCGCGAGCGGGAGCGGGGAGCTCCGTCGTCGTGCTCCGAGGGAGTCCGCTCGCTGGTCATCTCCGCCGCCTCTCCTGCGCCGCCTGCGCCTGCTCGGAGTGTAGCGACGCGCCCGGGACGGCGGCTCGAACGCGGGCGAGCAGTCCGGCCTCCGGCTCGGGGTCGACGTGCGCGCGGCGGGCCGCGTCGCGGAGGCGCCGCCCGACCGGCGCGGGCGGCGCGAACGCCGGCGCCGTGCGGGGCCAGCGCGCGAGGGACCGGTCGGGACCGCTGAGGAGTGCGGCCAGCTCTCGGACCTGCGGATCGACGAGGGCCCGGCGCCCGCCCGCCCGGGCGCGGACGAGCTGCGCGGGAGTCTCCGGACCGAGCGGCACGCCGATCCGTGCACCCGAGGGGACGGCCGAGGCGAGCACGAGCGCCGGCACCGTGCCGGGCCGGGCCGCGCTCCCCCGCGCGGTGACGAGGAGCAGCATCCGCCGCCCCGCCCGCTCCCCGTCGCGGACGGCGTCGAACACGACGTGCAGCAGCTGCTCCGCGAGGCGCGCATCGGCGGATCGATCGGTGCCGGCGGCTGCGGCGTCGGCGAAGTCGGCCGGATCGACGAGGGACCGCGGCTCGACCAGGACGAGCGGAGGCAGGGTGCCGGCTGCGGCCTCGGCGGCCAGCGCGTCGATGGGAAGGAGGCGCCCGCCGCGGGAGCCGGCGGCGCCCGGATCGCGGTGGGGCCACTCCGGATCGGCGAGGAGCGTGATCGAGACGCCCTGCCGCTCGTCGACCGCGAGAGCCCAGCCTGTGCCGGTCTCCCGGGCCCCGCGCAGGGCCGCCGGCAGCGGATCGCGGCCGTCGGCGCGCCAGTGGTCGGCCCGCGCGAAGGCCGTGGCGAGGAGCGCGTGCACCGGCAGCATCTCGGGGGCGAAGCGCGCGCCCGGAGGATCGTCCGGGCCGGGCGCTGTCATCACGGCGTCCGTGCCGCCGGTGAACACCGGGCCGTCCGTGTCGTCGAGCGCGCCGAGGACCTGGTCGCGGCTGCGGCCGGCGAAGGAGAGCACGACCACGTGGTCGATCCGCCCGAGCACCTCGGCGGTCCGGCGCTCGGCGGTGGTGGGCCGAGCCGCGGCGTCGAGCGCGAGCGACGCTGCGTCGGCGAGGGAGCGGCGCAGGAACGCACGCCGCTCCCCGCCGCCCGCGTCAGGCATCGGGCCCGGTCGGCTCCTCCGTGCTCGGGGCGGCCGCGTCCGGGACGGCGTCGGTCTCCGGCACGGCGTCATCCTCCGGCGAGGCGTCGGAGCGAGATGCGCCGGCGACGTCCCCGTCCGGGCCGGCGGCGGCCTCCTCCGGAGCGTCGGCGGACGCCTCCTCCGGCAGCGCGATCGCGTCCGGTCCCTCCGTCACCAGGAGGTGGAACTCGGCCGCGGTGATGATCCGGAGCCCCAGGGCCTCGGCCTTGCCGAGCTTGCTGCCGGCGCCGGGACCGGCGGCGACGTAGTCGGTCTTCTTGGAGACGCTCGAGCCGGCCTTGCCGCCGGCCGCGAGGATGGCCTCCTGCGCCCCCTCGCGGGAGTACCCCTCCAGGCTGCCGGTCGCTACGACCGTGAGACCCGCGAGCACCCCGCCGGCGGCGTCCGCGGCACCGGGCCCGGGGTGGCCGGGCGTGGCGAAGCGCACTCCGGCCGCGGCCCAGCGGTCGACGATCTCGACGTGCCAGTCGACCTCGAACCAGGCGATCAGTGCGTCGGCGATGATCCCGCCCACCCCGTCGACCGCGGCGAGCTCGTCGCGGCTCGCCCCGCGGATCGCGTCGAGCGAGCCGAAGTAGCCCGCCAGCGCGCGCGCGGCGACCGGGCCGACGTGCCGGATGCTGAGCGAGACCAGCAGACGCCACAGCTCCTTGGTCTTCGCCCGCTCGATGTTCTCGATCAGCCGGAGGGCGTTAGTGGAGGGCACGGAGGCCGCGTCTCCCGCGAAGGCTCCCGCCTCCGGGTCGAAGGCGCCGTCCTTGGCGAGCTGCCGCTTGCGCTTGAAGGGCGTGACGACCTTCGGATCGCCCTTCGCGTCGAGCTTCTGCAGACCCGTCTCGGAGTCGCGGACGACGACCTCGATCGGGAAGAGATCGGCCACCGTGAGCTCGAACAGGCCGGCCTCGGTCCGCAGCGGCGGCTCGGCGGGCACCAGGGGCTGTGTCAGGGCGGCGGCGCTGACCTCGCCGAGCGCCTCGATGTCGAGCGCGCCGCGGCTGCCGATGTGCTCGACGCGTCCGCGGACCTGCGCGGGGCAGGACTCCGCGTTGGGGCAGCGCAGGTCGACGTCGCCCTCCTTGGCCGGAGCGAGCGTGGTGCCGCACTCGGGGCACTGCGTCGGCATCACGAACTCGCGCTCGGAGCCGTCGCGGAGCTCCACCACCGGGCCGAGCACCTCGGGGATGACGTCCCCGGCCTTCCGCAGCACGACCGTGTCGCCGATGAGCACGCCCTTGGCCCTGACCACGTCGGCGTTGTGCAGCGTGGCCTGGCGCACCTCGGACCCCGCGACCTTCACCTTGGTCATCTGGGCGAACGGCGTCGCGCGGCCGGTGCGCCCGACGCTCACGACGATGTCGAGAAGCTTCGTGTGCACCTCCTCGGGCGGGTACTTGTAGGCGATCGCCCAGCGCGGCGCCCGGCTGGTGGCGCCGAGCTCGTCGTGCAGCTCGAGCTCGTCCACCTTCACGACCACGCCGTCGATCTCGTGCTCGACCGAGTGCCGCTCGCGGCCGTAGCGCTCGACGAAGGCGAGCACCTCCTCCACCGAGGCCGAGACGCGGTTGTGGCCGCTCACCGGCAGTCCCCAGGAGGAGAGGAGCCCGTAGACCTCGGACTGGGTCGCGACCGGCGGGTCCGTCCAGGCGCCGATGCCGTGCACGTAGAGCGCAAGGGAGCCGACGCGCGCCTCGCCGGCGCGCAGGTCGAGACCCGACTTCTTGTCGAGCTGCTGGCGGAGGCCGCCGCTCGCCGCGTTCCGCGGGTTGGCGAAGGTCGGGAAGCGCCGCAGCGCGCTCGTGCGCGCCTTCTCCTCCTCGAAGACGCCTCGGGTGGCGGCCGGGCGGGTCGACCAGCGGGTCCGCGCCTCCTCGACCGCCTCGTCGCGCAGCGTCTCCTGGAGGGCGTTCAGCTCGGCGAAGGCGGCCACGGGGATGAAGACCTCGCCGCGGACCTCGACGAGTGCCGGGTGGCCCTCGCCGGAGAGGCGCTCGGGGATCCCCGCGACGCGGAGGGCGTTGACGGTGACGTCCTCGCCGGTGCGGCCGTCGCCGCGGGTCGCCGCCGTGACGAGGCGGCCGTCCTCGTAGTGGAGGGAGATCGCGAGCCCGTCGATCTTGAGCTCCGTGAGCCAGGCGACGGGGCGGTCGGCCGAGGCCACCGTCTTCTCGCACCACTCGCGCAGCTCCTCGGCCGAGAACACGTTGTCGAGGGAGAGCATCCGCTCGGCGTGGTCGATCGGGGCGAGGCCCGCTCCGACGATCCCGCCGACGGTCCGCGTCGGCGAGTCCTCGGCGGCGAGCTCGGGGTGCTCGGCCTCGAGCGCGGCGAGCTCGCGCACCAGGGCGTCGTACTCGGCGTCGGACAGCGGCGAGGAGTCGGCCGCGTAGTAGTCGTCGCTCGCCGACCGGATCCGCGCCCGCAGCTCCTCGACGCGGGCGGCGGGCTCGACGGCGCTCACCGGAGCACCGCGGCGTCGGCCGCGACCGTGCGGTCGATCGTGCACTGGCCCAGCACGCGGGTGCCGAGGTAGACGACGGCCGTCTGGCCGGGGGCGACGCCGTCGAGAGGCGAGTCCGGAGTGATCACGAGCTCCACCCTGCCATCGACCTGCGACACCACCGCGGAGGCGGGGACCGGGTCGGCGTGCGCGCGGATCTGGACGTCGCAGCGGAAGGGAGCGTCCACGTCCTCGGGAGCGGCGCCCGCCCAGGTGAACCGCTCGCCGGCGATCTCGCCGATGCGCAGCGCTTCGCGCGGACCGACGACGACCTCGTTGCTCACCGGCCGCACCTCCAGGACGAAGCGCGGCCGGCCGTCGGGCGCGGGGACGCCGAGGTGCAGGCCCCGGCGCTGGCCCACCGTGTACCCGTGAGCGCCCTCGTGGGAGCCGACCACCGCGCCGTCACGATCGACGACCGCTCCGGTCTCGGGGGCGACGCGCTCGGCGAGCCAGCCGCGGGTGTCGCCGTCGGGGATGAAGCAGATGTCGTAGCTGTCGGGCTTGCTCGCGACGCTGAGTCCCCGCTCGGCCGCCTCCGCGCGCACGATCGCCTTGGACGGCGTGGAGCCGAGCGGGAACATCGAGTGCCGAAGCTGCTGCTCCGTCAGCACGCCGAGGACGTAGGACTGGTCCTTCGCCTCGTCGCTCGCGCGGTGGAGCTCCGGGGAGCCGTCAACGGCGGTGCGGAGGGAGGCGTAGTGGCCGGTGCAGACCGCGTCGAAGCCGAGGTCGAGAGCCTTCTCGAGCAGGGCGGCGAACTTGATCCGCTCGTTGCAGCGCATGCAGGGGTTCGGGGTGCGGCCCGCCGAGTACTCGGCGACGAAGTCGTCGACGACGTCCAGCTTGAACCGCTCGGAGAAGTCCCACACGTAGTACGGGATGCCGAGGACGTTCGCGGCGCGCTGTGCGTCCATCGAGTCCTCGATCGTGCAGCACCCCCGGCTGCCCGTGCGCAGCGTGCCGGGCATCCTGCTCAGGGCGAGGTGCACGCCCACCACGTCGTGCCCCGCCTCCACCGCGCGGGCCGCGGCCACGGCCGAGTCCACTCCACCGCTCATCGCCGCCAGAACCTTCACCGTGCGAGTCTACGTTTCCCGCGGGCGCGGGCGGCAGGGGTTCAGGTGGGCAGCACCGCGCGGTTCGACAGTCCGGCTCGGGCGGCGCGGGCGTAGGCGCCGGGCAGCGCGGCCAGGAGGGCGTCGACGTCCGCGTCGGTCGAGGTGTGGCCGAGCGTCATCCGGAGCACCCCGCGGGCCTCGTCCTCGCTCCGGCCGAGCGCGAGGACCACGTGCGAGGGCTCCGGGATCCCCGCCGTGCAGGCGGACCCGGTCGAGACGGAGACGCCCGCGGTGTCGAGGAGGAAGAGGAGGGAGTCGCCCTGCGCACCGGGGAAGGCGAGGTGCGCGTTGTTGGCGACCCGGCGTCCGGAGTCGAGGGCGGGCCCGGTCAGGGTCGCCCCCGGCACGGCGGCGAGGACGCCCGCGACGAGCCGGTCCCGCAGGGCTGTCAGGCGCCGCGCCTCCGCCGACAGCTCGGCGTCCGCCTCGACCGCGGCGGCGGCGAAGGCCGCGGCGCCCGGCACGTCCTGAGTGCCGGAGCGGACGCCCCGCTGCTGTCCGCCTCCGTGCAGCACCGGGACCACGCGGGCGTCGCGGGCGAGCACGAGCGCACCGGTCGCGATCGGCCCGCCGACCTTGTGACCCGAGACGCTGACGGCGGCCAGTCCCGCGCCGTGCCCTGAGCCGGAGGCGCGGCGGATCTCGGCGATCCGCATCGGCACGTGCCCGAGGGCGGCGACCGCGTCGACGTGGAGGGGGACGCCGGCGCGGGCGCACGCGGTCGCCAGCTCGGCGATCGGGTTGATCGTCCCGATCTCGTTGTTGACCCAGAGCACCGTGACCAGGGCGACCGATCCGGGGTCCTCCTCCAGCGCCGCGGCGAGCGCCTCCGGCCGCAGGGTGCCCTCGTCGTCGAGCGGCAGCCACTCGAGGACGGCGCCCTCGTGCTCGGCGAGCCAGGCGGCCGAGTCGAGCGTCGCGTGGTGCTCCCCCTCGGCGACCAGGACCCGGACGCGGGCCGGGTCCTCGCTCCGGCGCTGCCAGTAGAGGCCCTTGATCCCGAGGTTGACCGCCTCGGTGCCGCCGGCGGTGAGGATCACCTCGATCGGCTCGCAGCCGAGCACCCCCGCGAGCGCCGACCGGGCGTCCTCCAGCCGGCGGCGCGCCTCCTGGCCGGAGCCGTGGACGGAGGAGGGATTGCCGGCGTGGGCGGACGCCTCCGCGAACGCGGCGAGCGCCGAGGCGCGCAGCGGGGTGGTCGCGGCGTGGTCGAGGTAGATCACAGCAGCCCTTCGTCCCGCGTCGGGGGCACGGAGGGAGCCGGTGCCCGTCACTACTGTAAGTCGCATGACCTCTCACGATCCCCTGGCCCGGCTCGGCGTGACCGTGGACGATCAGGGCGGTGAGCTGCGGGTCTGGTCCGAGAGCGCGAGCGCCGTCGATCTGCTGCTGTACGACGAGAAGGATCCGACCTGGGTGACCCGCACGGTCCCGCTGGCGCGCGACGACGCCGCGGTCTGGTCCGCGCGCTCCGATCTGCTGGCCCCCGGCCGCCGCTACGCCCTGCGCGTCGACGGGCCGACGGGCCCCCGACACCGGTTCGACCCCCGCCGGGCCCTGCTGGAGCCGTACTCCCGCGGCCTGCACCGGGTGGCGGAGAACGAGTGGCGCTCCGTCGTCGTGGACGACGCGTTCGACTGGGGCTCCTCCTCCCGGCCCGGCACCCCGATGGACCGCACCGTGATCTACGAGGCGCATGTGAAGGGGCTGACCCGGCTGAACCCGGCGCTGCCCGTGGAGCTGCGCGGCACCTACGCCGGCCTGGCGCACGAGTCGACGGTCTCGGCGCTGCTCGATCTGGGCGTGACGGCGGTCGAGCTGCTGCCCGTGCACGCGTTCGTGTCGGAGCAGCGCCTGCTGCGGCAGGGGCTGACCAACTACTGGGGCTACAACACGCTGAACTTCTTCGCCCCGCACGCCGCGTACGCCTCCTCCACCGCGCAGCGCGGCGGACCGACCGCGGTGCTCCGCGAGTTCAAGGGGATGGTGAAGCTCCTGCACGAGGCCGGCCTCGAGGTGATCCTGGACGTGGTCTACAACCACACCGCCGAGGAGGGGCCGGGCGGGCCGATGTCGAGCCTGCGCGGGATCGACGACGCCGGCTGGTACCGCCAGACGCCCGAGGGCCACTACGTGGACGTCACCGGCTGCGGGAACACGATCGACTTCGGCCGGCCCGCGGCGCAGCGCCTCGCGCTGGACTCGATGCGCTACTGGTCGGGCGAGGTCGGGATCGACGGCTTCCGGCTCGACCTGGCCGCGACCCTCGGCCGGGACGAGATCGCGCACTTCCGGAGCGACCACCCGCTGCTGCGGGCCGCGGTCGAGGATCCGGCGCTGGCCGGCGTGAAGATGATCGCCGAGCCCTGGGACGTCGGCATGGGCGGCTGGCAGACCGGGAACTTCCCGGCCGGGTGGTCGGAGTGGAACGACCGCTACCGCGACCGCGCCCGCAACTTCTGGCTCTCGGACATCGACTACGCCCGCCGCGCCGGCACGGCCCCCGTCGGCATCGGCGGCTTCGCGACCCGGCTCTCGGGCTCCTCCAACACCTTCTCGGCGGAGCGGGGCCCCCTCGCGTCGGTCAACTTCGTCACCGCGCACGACGGCTTCACGCTGGCGGACCTCGTCTCGTACAACGTCAAGCACAACATCGGCAACGGCGAGTCGAACCGCGACGGAGCCGACACCAACCGCTCCTTCAACCACGGCTTCGAGGGCCCCACCACCGACGAGCGGATCGCGCTGGCGCGGCGCAAGGCGATGCGGAACCTCCTCGGCACACTGCTGCTGTCGGCCGGCGTGCCGATGATCACGGCGGGCGACGAGACCGGGCGCAGCCAGCGCGGCAACAACAACGCCTACTGCCAGGACTCGGACCTGACCTGGGTGCGCTGGGAGGGCCTGGCCGACTGGCAGCTCGCGCTCCGCGCGCACACGCGCACCCTGCTGCGCCTGCGGCGCGAGCACCCGGCGCTGCGTCCCTCCCGCTACGGCAGCGGCGACGCGAGCGAGCCGGGCGCCACGACCATGACGTGGTTCGACGCCCACGGGCGCGGGATGAGCGAGCACGACTGGACCTCCGCCGCCAACCGGACGCTGCAGTACCTCGCGGCCTCGACGCCGGTCGAGGGCGAGCCGGACCGTGTCCTGCTGGTGGTGCACGGCGTCGAGCAGGACACCACGGTCGTGCTCGCCGACGGCGAGGGGGTCACCGGCTACACGCGCCTGTGGAACAGCGAGGAGCCGGAGCCGCTGGAGCACGGCGAGTCGTTCGAGCCGGGGCAGGTCATCCGCGTGGCCGGCACCTCGATGCAGCTCTTCGCCGCGCACGGGCCGGCGGCCGAGCAGGACGCCTGATGGCGCGGAGCGGGCCGGGGACCCCGGCGACCGTCGCGCTGACGGCGGCGGGCGTCCCCTTCACTCCCCGCCAGTACCGGCACGACCCGGCCACGACGCGCTACGGGCTCGAGGCGGCCGAGGCGCTCGGCGTCGAGCCGGAGCGCGTGTTCAAGACCCTGATGGTCGATGTGGACGGCGAGCTCGTGGTGGGCGTCGTGCCCGTCACCGGCTCGCTCGGGCTGAAGGAGCTCGCGGCCGCGGTCGGAGGCAGGCGGGCGGCGATGGCCGACCCCGCGCTGGCCCAGCGCCGGACCGGCTACGTGCTCGGCGGCATCTCGCCGCTCGGGCAGAGGACGCGGCACCGCACCGTGATCGACGAGACCGTCGAGCTCCACGACACGGTGCTCGTGTCGGGCGGGCGCCGGGGCTTCGACATCGAGCTCGCCCCCGCCGACCTCGTCGCCGCGACGGCCGCCCTCCTCGCCGACATCGCGCGCTGACCCCTGCTCCCCCGCCGTCCTCCTCCGGGCGCCGTCCTCCTCCCGCGAGACCCCGTCCCGGTCCGCGAGACGCCGAGGAAGGCGCACCGGAGCGGCATCTCGCGGAGAGGGACCGGGCGGGGTCAGCCGGCGGCGGCGGCCAGGCCCAGCTCGGCGGAGCGTGCCAGGAGGGGATGCCGCGGTACGACGCGGACGGTGTAGCCGAAGGAGCCGCTGCGGTCGAGGGTGACCACTCCGGCGTAGGGCACGCGCCCGACCGCGTCGGCCGGCACTACGGCACCCGACTCCTCGACCACCTCGAGCTCGTGGTGGCGGACCTCGGTGAGCGAGCCGTCAGTGGACGTCGTCCCGTAGACGACCTCGACCGAGACGTCCGCCGGCGAGAGCTCGCCCAGGCGCACGCCCGCCCGCACGGCGAGCCGGTCCCCGCGCTGGGGCACCGCGTCGATCCCGCCGGACTCGACGGACGCGACCGCGACCCCGGGCCAGCCGGCGCGGACCCGCCGCTTCCAGCTCGCCAGCTCCTTGGCCGGCTCGAAGTGGTCGGCGGCGACGGCGCGCCCTGCCTCGGCGGCCGGCGAGTAGAGCGCCTCGACGTACTGGCGCACCATCCGCTCGGCGGAGAGCTCGGGCGAGAGGGTCGCGAGGGTGTGCCGGATCGACCGCACCCACCGACGGGGCACTCCGTCGTGATCGCGCTCGTAGTAGCGCGGCACGACCTCGGTCTCGAGCAGCTCGTAGAGCGCCTCGGCCTCGAGCGTGTCGCGGGCCTCCGGATCGAGCGCGCGGTCGGAGGAGGGGATCGCCCAGCCGTTCTCGCCGTCGAAGTACTCGTTCCACCAGCCGTCGAGGATCGAGAGGTTGAGCGAGCCGTTGAGCGCCGCCTTCATCCCGGAGGTGCCGCACGCCTCGAGCGGGCGCAGCGGGTTGTTGAGCCAGACGTCGGTGCCCGGGTAGAGCAGCTGCGCCATCGCGATGTCGTAGTCCGGCAGGAAGACGATCCTGCGGCGCACGTCCGGCTCCTGCGCGAAGCGGACGAGCCGCTGGATCAGGCGCTTCCCCTCCTCGTCGGCCGGGTGGGACTTGCCCGCGATGACGATCTGGATCGGGTGCTGCGGGTGGGTGAGCAGCGCCCGCAGACGCTCGGGGTCGTGGAGCATCAGGGTCAGCCGCTTGTAGGTCGGCACCCGCCGCGCGAAGCCGATGGTGAGCACGTCCGGGTCCAGCAGCTCGTCGAGCCAGGCCGGCGGGAGGCCGCCCGGGTTCTGCTCGCGCCAGGAGCGGGCGGCCCGGCGGCGGGCGTCCCGCACCAGCTGCTCCCGCATCGCCCGGCGCGCGGCCCACAGCTCGGTGTCGCCGAGCGCGCCCGAGGCCCAGTCGGCCCGCGTCGTGTCGTCGGTGCCGAGCCGCTCCTCCGCGAGCCGCCGGAGGATCGGATCGGTCCAGGTGGCCGCGTGGACGCCGTTCGTCACCGAGCCGATCGGCACCTCCGCCGTCTCGAAGCCGGGCCAGAGGCTCGAGAACATCGAGCGGCTGACCTCGCCGTGCAGCGTCGAGACGCCGTTGGAGCGCTGCGCGAGCCGCAGGCCCATGTACGCCATGTTGAACGCCGTCCCGGAGTCCCCCGGCTCGGCGCCCAGCGCGAGCACGTCCTCGACCTGCACGCCCGGGAGCAGCTCCGTGGAGAAGTACTCCTCGATCATCCCGCGGTCGAAGCGGTCGATGCCCGCCGGCACCGGAGTGTGCGTGGTGAAGACCGTGCTCGCCCGCACCACCTGGAGAGCCTGGTCGAAGTCCAGGCCCGCGCCGATCAGGCCGGAGATGCGCTCGAGCCCCTGGAAGCCGGCGTGCCCCTCGTTGGTGTGGAACACCTCCGGGAGGACGCCGCCCGAGACCTCGGCCCAGAGTTCGAGCGCGCGGACCCCGCCGATGCCCAGCAGCAGCTCCTGCAGCAGGCGGTGCTCGCCCCCGCCGCCGTAGAGGCGGTCGGTGACGGAGCGGAGCGAGTCCTCGTTCTCGGGGATGTCGGTGTCGAGCAGGAGGAGGGTCACCCGGCCGACCTCCGCGCGCCAGACCCGGGCGTAGAGCGCGCGTCCCTCGGGGAGCGCCAGCACGATGCGGGCGGGCGAGCCGTCGGCGAGACGGACGACGCGCAGCGGCAGCCCGTCGGGATCGAGCGAGGGGTAGGACTCGAGCTGCCAGCCGTCGGCGGAGAGCTTCTGCGAGAAGTAGCCCGACCGGTAGAAGAGGCCCACGCCGGTGAGCGGCACGCCCAGGTCCGAGGAGGCCTTCAGGTGGTCGCCCGCGAGGATGCCGAGTCCGCCGGAGTACTGGGGCAGCGCCGCCGCGATGCCGAACTCCGGCGAGAAGTAGGCGATCGAGCGCGGGGCGGACTCCGGCAGCGACTGGTACCACCGCGGCTCGGTGCGGTAGCGCTCGAGCTCGTCGCGGAGGCGCCACGCCTCGTCGACGAAGCCCTGGTCCCCCGCCAGCTCGGCGAGGCGCTCGGGGCTCACTGCTCCGAGCAGAGCGGTGGGGTCCGCTCCCCCGCGCCGCCACAGCTCCGGATCGACCCGCTCGAACAAGCGCCGGGCGGGCTCGTGCCAGGCCCAGCGGAGATTGCCCGCCAGATCGCCCAGAGCCGAGAGCTCGGGCGGGAGGACGGAGCGGACGATGAAGCGGCGGATCGCCTTCACGGCACCCCTCGACTCTCTGCGGACCCCGGAGCGCCCGGTCGCGGAGCACCGGGGCGGTCGCGCTCGGTCACCCTAGCGGACCCCTCGGCCGCCGCGGATCGGCCGGACGCGGACCCGCCCCGACGCTCCGGCACGCGCTCCCCGGATCCGTTTGCACAGGCCCGAGCGCGGGCGCAACCGTCGTGTGCGAGCCGCCGCCGGTCGCTACTGTCATGACGTGGCTCAGATACCTTTCGGCAAGGCTCAGAACGGCAAGGACGCACGGCGAGCGGGTCGCGGACGCGCACCCCAGGAGGCGTCGGCGCCTCCCGAGACGGCCGCTCCGGCGCCCGCCGCCGCCCCCGAGGCGACTCCTGCTCCCCCCGCGGCCGACAGTGCTCCGGCCGACCCGGTGACCGCGGACGCACCCCACGCGTCGCCGGCGACCGCGACGACCGGGAGCGGCTACCGCGTCCGGGCCGAGCGCCTGCCGATCATCGACCCGCAGCCCCGGCTCGAGGACGACCGCTGGCCCGCGAAGGCGTTCGTCGGCGAGGTCGTCCCCTTCGCTGCCACGGCCTTCCGCGAGGGGCACGACCTCATCGGCGTCGACCTCCTGCTGCGCTCGCCGTCCGGGGCCGAGTCGGAGCACCGCATGTCGCTCCTCGCGACCGGCACCGACCGCTACGGGCGCCTCGTGGCCCTCGACGAGGAGGGCGACTGGAGCTACCGCATCCGCGCCTACGCCGACGACTGGGCGACCTGGCTCCACACGGCCGAGGTCAAGATCCCGGCCGGCCTGGACATCGACGTCACCTTCGCCATCGGCGAGGGCCTGCTGCGCAGCGGCGCCGACGACTCCTCGCGGCCCGAGGGCGAGCGCAGCCTGCTCTCCGACACCGCCGCCCGCGTCGGCGACACCACGCTGAGCGCCGAGGAGCGCCTCGCCGCGGCGACCGATCCCGCCGTCCACGGCGCGCTCGACGCCCGCCCGGTGATGAGCCTCACCAGCGTCTCGGAGCCGCGCACCGTCCACGTCGAGCGCACCCGCGCCGGCGTCGGCGCCTGGTACGAGTTCTTCCCCCGCTCCGAGGGCGCCGTGCGCCACGAGGACGGGACCGTGACCAGCGGATCCTTCCGCACCGCGATCGACCGCCTCCCCGCCGTGGCGGCGATGGGCTTCGACGTGCTCTACCTGCCGCCGATCCACCCCATCGGCCGCTCCTTCCGCAAGGGCCCGAACAACACGCTCGACGCCGGCGAGAACGATCCCGGCTCGCCGTGGGCGATCGGCTCGGCCGAGGGCGGCCACGACGCGATCCACCCGGACCTCGGCACCGAGGACGACTTCCGCGCCTTCCACGCCGCGGTCGAGGCCGCGGGCCTCGAGCTCGCCCTCGACTTCGCCCTGCAGGCCTCGCCCGACCATCCCTGGGTCACCAGCCACCCCGAGTGGTTCACGACGCTCCCCGACGGCTCGATCGCCTACGCCGAGAACCCGCCGAAGAAGTACCAGGACATCTACCCGATCAACTTCGACAACGACCCCGAGGGCATCCGTCAGGAGTCGCTGCGGGTCCTGCGGCACTGGATCGACCTGGGCGTGCGGATCTTCCGCGTCGACAACCCCCACACGAAGCCGCTCGACTTCTGGGAGTGGATCATCCACGAGGTCAACGCCGAGCACCCCGAGGTCGTCTTCCTCGCGGAGGCGTTCACCCGCCCCGCGATCATGCGCGCGCTCGGCAAGGTCGGCTTCCAGCAGTCGTACTCGTACTTCACCTGGCGCAACACCAAGGAGGAGCTCGGCGAGTTCTTCACGAGCATCTCCCACGAGACGGCCGACTACATGCGGCCGAACCTCTTCGTGAACACTCCGGACATCCTCACCGAGTACCTCCAGTACGGCGGCCGCTCGGCGTACAAGGTGCGGGCGGCCCTCGCCGCGACCGCGTCGCCGCTGTGGGGGGTCTACGCCGGCTACGAACTGGTCGAGAACGTCGCTCGCCCCGGCGCCGAGGAGAACATCGACAACGAGAAGTACGAGTACAAGACGCGCGACTGGGCCGGCCCCGAGGAGTCGGGCCGCTCGCTGGCGCCGTACATCACGCGCCTCAACGAGATCCGGCGCTCGCACCCCGCACTCGGGCAGCTGCGGAACCTGCACGTGCACGGCAGCGACGACGACGCGATCCTCGTCTACTCCAAGCACCTGCAGGCCGCGTTCACGGGCACCGGGACCGACGACACGATCATCGTCGTCGTCAACACCGACCCGCACTCGGCCCGCGAGACCACGGTCCACCTCGACCTGCCCGCGATCGGGCTCGACTGGAGCGCGACCTTCGAGGTCGAGGACCTGATCACCGGCGCCGTCTGGACCTGGGGCAGCGACGACTACGTGCGGCTCGACTCGTTCGTCGAGCCCGTGCACATCCTGAGCGTGAAGGCGGACGAGCGATGAGCGGAACCACCCCCGAGGGCACGAGCCCGGCCGAGGAGGCGGGCCTCGGCGCGCACGCCGAGACGGTCCCCACGACGGGCACCAGCTCGGCGACCACCTCCGGCCACGGCGCGCACGTCGCCGACGCGGCGCCCGACGCTCGACAGCACCCCGGAGCGGACGGCGAGAACGCGCGCAGCTACGCGGTCGAGACGGTCCCGGAGGCGCCTCAGCCGGTCGCGGCCGACGACGCCGTGACCGTCGAGCCCGACGCCGACGACGCGGAGTCCGCTCCGGTCGGCAGCGGGGCCGAGGGCGACCTGCCCGACGACACGGACGCCGCCGATTCCGTCGCAGCGGACAGCGCCGCTCCCTTTGAGACGACCGCCGGCCCCGCCGAGACGACCGCGGACCCCGCATCCGCTTCGGGCCCTGTCGACGGCACCGCTGCGATCGCGCTGCCCGACATCCCCGAGTGGGTGCTGCAGCAGCTCGCCACCGGCAGCAACGCGCTCCCCCACGACGTCCTGGGCCAGCACCTCGTCGCGGCCCCCGGCGTCTCCGACCCGGTGACGGTCGTCCGCGTGCGCCGCCCGCTCGCCGAGAAGGTCGCCGTGGTGCTCGCCACCGGCGCCCGCGTCGAGCTCAGCCACCTCAGCGACGGGATCTGGCAGGGCTTCCACGTCCTCGGTCCGCAGGCGTACACCGTCGAGGCCCGCTACGGCGGCGGCGGCGAGTGGACCGCGGAGGACCCCTACCGCTTCTCGAAGACGGTCGGTGATTTCGACCTCTACCTCATCGGCGAGGGCCGCCACGAGCGCCTCTGGGAGGCGCTCGGCGCCCGTCACCGCGAGCACGAGGGGGTCTGGGGCACGAGCTTCGCCGTCTGGGCCCCGCACGCCCAGGCCGCTCGGGTCGTCGGCGACTTCAACGACTGGAACGGCGAGGGCCACTCCCTCCGCAACCTCGGGACGACCGGGGTCTGGGAGATCTTCGTCCCGGGCGTCGAGCCCGGAGCCTCCTACAAGTTCGACCTGCTCTCGCGTGACGGCCACTGGGTCCGCAAGGCCGACCCGATGGCCCGCGCCACGGAGGTGCCGCCCGCGACGGCGTCCAAGGTCCCCGTCTCGCACCACCAGTGGGGCGACTCCGGCTGGATGGAGAAGCGAGCCTCGGTCGATCCGCACACGCAGCCGCTCAGCGTCTACGAGATGCACCTCGGCTCCTGGCGTCCGGGACTGGGCTACCGCGACCTCGCGGACCCGCTGATCGAGTACGTCACCGAGCTCGGCTTCACGCACGTGGAGTTCATGCCGCTCGCCGAGCACCCGTTCGGCGGCTCCTGGGGCTACCAGGTCACCGGCTACTACGCCGCCTCGAGCCGCTTCGGCACGGCCGACGACCTCAAGTACCTGATCGACCGTCTGCACCAGGCCGGCATCGGCGTCATCGTCGACTGGGTGCCGGGGCACTTCCCCAAGGACGACTTCGCCCTCGCCCGCTTCGACGGCGAGCCGCTCTACGAGCACCCGGACTGGCGCCGCGGCGAGCAGATGGACTGGGGCACCTACGTCTTCGACTTCGGGCACACCCAGGTGCGCAACTTCCTCGTCGCTAACGCCCTGTTCTGGCTCGAGGAGTTCCACGTCGACGCCCTGCGCGTGGACGCCGTCGCCTCGATGCTCTACCTCGACTACTCCCGCAAGGAGGGCGAGTGGCTGCCGAACCAGTACGGCGGACGCGAGCACCTCGAGGCGATCAGCTTCCTCCAGGAGGTCAACGCCACGGCCTACAAGCTGCACCCCGGCATCATGATGATCGCCGAGGAGTCGACGAGCTGGCCCGGCGTCACCCAGCCCACCAGCTCCGGCGGCCTCGGCTTCGGGCTCAAGTGGAACATGGGCTGGATGCACGACTCGCTCGACTACATGGCGAACGATCCGCTGTGGCGCCAGTACCACCTGGGCGAGATCACCTTCTCGTTCGTCTACGCCTTCAGCGAGAAGTTCGTCCTGCCGATCAGCCACGACGAGGTCGTGCACGGCAAGGGCTCGCTGATCCAGAAGATGCCGGGCGACCACTGGCAGCAGCTCGCGAACGTGCGCGCCTACCTCGCCTTCATGTGGGCCCATCCCGGCAAGCAGCTGCTCTTCATGGGCCAGGAGTTCGGCCAGTACTCCGAGTGGAGCGAGGAGCGGGGTCTGGACTGGTGGATCCTCGATCAGCCGAGCCACCGCGGTCTCTGGAGCCTCGTCGGTCAGCTGAACCGCGTGTACCGCGACTCGCCGTCGCTCTGGGAGCTCGACCACGAGCAGTCGGGCTTCGAGTGGATCGACGGCGGCGCGGCGGCGGCCAACGTCGTCTCGTTCCTGCGCAAGGACAGCGAGGGTCGCCCGATCGCCGTCATCGCCAACTTCTCGGGTTCGCCCGTGCACGGCTACCGCGTGAGCCTGCCCACGGCCGGCCGCTGGGAGGAGCTCGTCAACACGGACGCCGAGATCTACGGCGGCAGCGGAGTCGGGAACTTCGGAGCGGTCGAGGCTCGCGAGGAGCCGTGGGCCGGCCGCCCGGCTTCCGCCGAGCTGGTCCTGCCCCCGCTGGCCGTGCTCTACCTGCGACCCGCCGACTGATCGGTCCCCGCACGGAAGAGGCCGCCCGCCGCGACGATCGTCGCGAGCGGGCGGCCTCTCGGCGTTCCGGCCGGCGTCAGTAGAGCAGGCCGGTGAGCCGGGCCCGAGCCTTGTTGACGCGCGGGTCGGTCTGGCCGACGATCTCGAAGAGCTCCAGGAGACGAGCGCGGACGGCGGCCTTCCCCTCGGCGTCGAGGCGCGGGAACATCGAGAGCAGTCGGTCGAAGGCGTCCTCGACGTGGCCGCCCGAGACGTCCAGGTCGGCGACGGCGAGCTGCGCGTCGAGGTTCGACGGCTCGGCCGCGGCGGTCGAGCGGATGTCGTCGAGCGTGCGGCCCTGGAGGCGGGCCAGCAGCCGCACCTGAGCGAGACCGGCGACCGCGAGGTCGTCGCGCGGGTTCTGCGCGATGGCGGTCTCGTACTCGGTGATCGCCGCGGCGTAGTCGCCCCGGTCGATCGCGTCGTAGGCCTCCTGGTGGTGCGGCGGCAGCGGCTCCGGCTCGGGCTCCGCGCCCTCGGCGGGAGCGGCTCCCTCCACCGGCACCGTGCCCGTCACACCGTTCTGAGCGGCGAGCTGGAGGACCTGCTCGAGCAGGTCGCGCAGCTGCTCCTCGGCGATGAGGCCGCTGAACAGGGGCACCGGGCGGCCGCCGATGATCGCGGCGACCGTCGGCACGGACTGCACCTGGAACGCCTGCGCCAGCTGCGGGCTCGACTCCACGTCGACCCCGACGAGCACGAACGCGCCGGCGTACGAGACGACGACCTTCTCGAGCAGCGCGGTCATGCTCTGGCTCTGGTCCGACCAGGAGCCGCGCAGGTCGACGATCACCGGCACGCGCGACGAGAGCTGGACCACCTGGTCGAACTCGGCGTCGCCGGCGGTCAGCAGCAGCGGATTCGCGCCGGGCGCGCCTCCGGGAGCGGCGGGCGCGGCCGGGGCGCCGGCGGAGGCGGCGGGCGGGGTGCGGCGGTTCACCAGCGACGAGAGGTCGACGGCGCCGCGGAGGTTTCCGGGCAGGGGCGGGACGGTGCTCACGGCAGCTGCACCACCGAGACGAGTCCCTGGCTCCATCCGAGCATCACGATCTTCTCCTCCGATCCGACGGGCGGTACGTAGAACAGCAGTTGGTATCCGTAGGTGGTCTCGATGCCGGTCGTCGACTTGTCCGTGCCCAGCAGGGTCTGCGAGGCGCCGGAGGTCGAGACGGTCGAGCCCTCGGCAGTGGGGCGGACGGTCGACGTCTCGGCGATGCTCGCCGCGACGAGGGCCCCCGAGTCGTTCGTCGCGAGCGCGATCGTCGGCGACGTGCCGGCGGCGTTCGAGAACTCGATCGAGGCGGTGTCCGGCAGTGCCTCGCGGTCGGCGTTCTTCTTGTCGACGCCGACCTGCCCCCGGAGGGTGTCGCCGTCGGCCGCGAAGAGCTCGGCGTACTGGCTCGAGTCGCCGTTGGCGAGCACGTCCGCGTACGCGGAGCCGACGGTCTGCGGGGCGAGCTTCATCAGGCGCGAGTCGGGCGCCACGATCGACGTGCCGACGGTGACGGGCGCGACGTCGGGGATGCGCGCGTTGGCCTCGAGCGAGATGGCGTAGTCGACCTTGTAGTCGACGCGCGGGCTCGCCTGGCTCATCACCAGCGCGATCGGGGCCTGGGTGGAGTCCGTCGAGTTCTGCACGACGGCGGTCACCAGGCGCGGCCACGACTCCGTGTCCTGCGGGAGCACCAGGCTCACCGGGGAGGCCGGGATCGTCTGCGGCGGGTCGATCGTCCCGCCCTTGGCGACGACGTCGTAGTTGGTGGTGCGCTCGGTGAGCGCCTCGCCCTGGAAGCGCTCGGCGAGGATCCCGGCGTCCCGGGCGGCGTCGGCGCGCGACGCGACATCGGCGACCTCGGCGACGACGGCCTCCGCCTGCTGCGTGGTGACCACGGGGGTCGGCTCGGCCGAGACCGGCTCTGCCCCCGCGGTCGCCGTGGCGGACGCGGTCGGCGCCTCGCTCGCGCCCGCGGCGAGATCCGGCCAGTAGTCGGAGCTGCAGCCGGAGAGGAGGACCGTCGTCCCGAGGACGACTGGCAGCACCAGGGCGGCCCGGCGGCGCGAGGGCGCCGGCGACGCCGTGGAGGCCTGGATCCCGGCACGCGGCCGGGGGCGGCGGGCACCGCGGGGGATCCGACCCTGCGGTCCCTTCCGGCGCGGGCCGTGCTGGCGGCGCAGGTGGACGAAGGCCCAGATGTAGAGGACGAGGCCGAGGAGGAGGAACACGGCTCCTCCGAGCAGCAGCGGGCCGGCGAGGGGCGTCGCGGTGTCCACGGGCCAGCTGACGCGCACGGAGTCGGCTGCCGGCGCGGTGCCGTCGCTCGCGATGAGGATGGAGACGTCCTCCGGCACGTCGAGCGCCAGGGTCACGCTGCCGCTCCCCTCGAACTCCTCGAGCCAGAGGTCGGAGCCGCGAGGATCGACGACCGCCGCGTCGGCGGTCTCGACGTCGGAGGAGAGCTGGACGCGCTCCCCCGTCTCCTCCGCGGAGGTGAGGGTGTCGTCGGCGCGCTCGTAGCCGATGGCGTCGTAGCTCGAGCCGCCCACCCAGCCCAGCACGTCGGAGGTCCGGGCGTAGGCGACGACGAGGTCGCCGCTGCCCTCGACCGTGATCGTCTGGCGTCCCGGGTTGGCGCCCAGGGTGCTGCCGTCGATCACCGCGTAGGGAGCGGAGGAGTCGAGCGCGGTCTCGGCGGTGAGGGACTCCGGAGGAGCCCAGACCGTCCGCTGACCGATGCCGAGCACGATCATCGCGGCAGCGATGACGGTGGCGATGATGGCGAAGACGAACCGCACGAAAGAACTCCTCCTGCGTTGCCGGATCGGGGTGACGGCCGGGGCCGGCTCGGGGTACGCAGCCGGACCGGGGCGCGACGGCAACAGACAAAGACAGTCCACGATAGCCGATGCCCTCGCTCCGATGCCCGGGAGAAGCCGAGAGTGCGGCCCGGGCGGCGCGCGGTGCGGGTGTCGCCCCGGCCGCGGCCTCCCTGCTGAATACACTTTCCCAGTGCCGCGAGCCCCACCGCGGTCCTGCTCTGAAGGAGACGACGTGGCGAACGACGAGGCCGAATTCACCCAGGTGTTCCGTGGCTACGACCGGGACGAGGTCGACAAGGCCGTCCAGGGCCTGCGCCGCGAGCTCATCCACTCGAACACCCAGGCGGCCGAGAGCGGCCGCGAGGTGAAGCGCCTGTCCTCCCGGATCGAGGGCCTCGAGAAGGAGCTGCAGCAGGTCGGCACTCCCACCTACGCCGGCCTGGGCGCCAAGCTCGAGCACACCCTGCGCGTGGCCGAGGAGCAGTCCGAGCGGATCATCGCCCAGGCCGAGAACGACGCCTCCGCCCTCCGCCGCTCCACCCGCGACGACGGCGACCGCATCCTCCAGGAGGCGCGCGACGAGGCCGAGCGCCTGGTGACCGAGGCGCGCCGCCGTGCGGACCGGACCCGCGACGAGTCCGAGGCGCAGGCCGCGGCGACGCTCGGCAAGGCCGCCGACGACCGCGACGTGATGACCCAGGACGCCGTCCGCGAGGCCGCCGCGATCCGCGGCACCGTGGCGACCGAGGCCGCCGAGACCCGCGCCACCGCGAAGCGCGAGGCCGCCGCGATCCGCTCCGAGGCCGAGCGCGAGGCTGCGGAGATGCGCGCCGTCGCCGCCCGCGAGATCGAGGTCGCCCGCGCCGAGGCCGCCCGCCTCGCCCAGGCCAACGAGCTCCTGCGGGCCGAGGTCGCCTCCGAGGTCGACCGGCTCCGGGCGGCCGTCGAGGCCGAGGTCGCCCAGGCTCGCGCGGCGGTCGAGGCCGAGGTGCTCTCGACCCGCGCCGCGCTCGACGCCGAGGTCGCCGCCGCCCGCGCCGAGGGCGCCCGCGAGATCGCCGACCAGCGCACCCGGCTCACCCAGGAGCGCGCCGAGGCCGTCGCCGTGCTCGACGCCGAGCTGGCGGGCCTGCGCGCCGCGTCCGCCGACGAGGCCGCTGCGCTCTCGCGCGAGGTCGAGCAGGCCCGGATCGACCTGGTGGTCGAGCTCGCCGCGCGCCGCGAGGAGGCCGACCGCGACGACCTGCTCCGCCACCAGGAGGCCGTCGCGCAGACCCAGCGCTACCTCGACGAGTCGAACCTGCAGCTCGCCGACGCCATCCGACGCGCGAACGACAAGCGCCTCGAGGCGGACGCCCTCCGCAGCGACGCCCTCGACGACACGACGCGACTGCGCCGGAAGGCCCAGGACGACTCCGACGCCCTCCTCGACGACGCGCGCGACCAGGCGCAGAAGCTCGTCGCGGACGCGGAGCGCCGCAGCCGCGAGCTGATGGACACCGCCGAGCGGCGCCTCGACGAGATCCGCACCGAGCGCGACGCGATCGCCGGCTACGTGTCGGGACTGCGCGGGCTCATCGGCCACATCGACGGACTCGCGGACGACAGCGACGGCGACGGCTCCGACGGCAGCGGCCCTGACGGCAGCGGCTCCGACGGCGGCTCGTCCGGCCGCTAGGCGGTCGCTGGGCGGGTCGGCTCAGCCGAGCTCGCCCGCCCACTCCGTCGGCAGCGGGGACGAGGCGGGCGCGACCACGCGCACGATCTCGTCGAGGACGCGCCGGGTCTGCGCCTCGCCGACCCAGAGATGCTTCCCGCCCTCCACAGCGACGAGGTCCAGCTGCGGCACGCTCGCGAAGCGCTCGGCGGCCGCCTCCGGCCGCAGGTAGTCGTCGAACTCCGGGACGAGCGCCACGAGCGGTCGGCCGTCCTCGCCCCAGGCGGCGACCTCCTCCGCGCTCGTGCGGTGCAGCGGCGGCGAGAGCAGGATCGCTCCCTCGACGGGGTGCTCCCTCCCCCACTTCAGCGCGAGCTCGGTGCCGAAGGACCAGCCGACCAGCCAGGGGTGCGGCAGTCCGCGCTCCGCGACGAGCGCCAGGGCTGCGGCGACGTCGGCGCGCTCCTCGGTGCCGTGTCCGAACGCGCCCTCGCTCGTGCCGCGCGGCGACGCAGTGCCGCGGGTGTTGAAGCGGAGGACCGCCAGATCGGCGAGCGCGGGCAGGCGGGCGGCGGCCTTCCGCAGGATGTGCGAGTCCATGAAGCCGCCGTGTGTGGGCAGCGGATGCAGGGTGACCAGGGTCGCGACCGGCTCGCGCTCCAGGGGCAGCGCGAGCTCCCCGACAAGGGTCAGCCCGTCGGCTGTGTGCAGCTCGATGTCCTCGCGACGGGCGGGGAGGACGACGCCTCCGCGGATCTCGTGGGTCATCGTGCTCCTCGGATTCTCCAGCAGTGCGTGTGCCAGTGGCGGCGGCCGGCCAGGTCGGCCGCGTCGCCGAGGGCGCCGTCGGCCCGCCAGGTGACCAGGTGCGGCTGGCCGATGTCGATGGTGAGCCCGCAGCCCGGGCAGAGGTAGTTCTTTACGGCCCGCACTGCCGAGACGGGCTGAACGTTCCACTCCCGGCCGGCGTGCGACTCTGTGCGCCGGAAGCCTGCGAGCATCTGCGAGAGGTCGCGCTGCTCGTCGTCGTCGTCACGGCGGCCGCCCCGGGGTCTGTTGCTGCGCGGCATCTCCCCAGTCTAGGAGGCCGCCGCTGGGCCCCTCCCGTCAGTGGGAGCTGTCGTCCATCTCGAGCCGGGTCTCCTCGGCGTCGAGCATCAGCTGCGCCCGCCGCAGCGTCCGCGAGGAGTAGACCCCGCGCCCCCGGGCGTCCAGCAGCGCCTCCCGCTCGGCGAGCAGGACCGCTCGGCGCAGCCGCAGGTACTGCGCGTGCGGGCCGAGGGGCGCATCCTCCGCGCGGCCGACCTGTTCCCACGCCACCTGCGAGCGGGTCAGAGTGTCGCGGCGCACGCGCTCGAGGACGCGCTCGCCCGCCTCGCCGTCGGGCAGCTCCGCCACCGCCTCGGGGAGGGCCTGGATGCCCGTGGCCGCGACCTCGTCGAGCAGCGTCGCGAGCTCGCGGCGGTCGGCCTCTCCGTCGGTGCCCTGGATGCCGGTGAGCCGGATCAGCGCCGGGAGCGTCGCACCCTGCAGGAGCAGCGTCACGACGGCGACGGTGAAGGCGATCAGGATCAGCTGGGAGCGGTAGGGAGTCTCGTCCGGCAGCGACTGGGCCGCGGCGAGCGTGACCACGCCGCGCATCCCGGACCAGGACAGGACGACTCCTCCGCGCCAGCCGAACGCCTCGCTCGTGGTCGCGGCCAGATCGGTCTCGCGCCGGAGGTAGAGCCGCTCCGCTCTCACCTGCCGCCGCCGGAAGCGCTCGTCGCTGGTGGCGCTGTTGCGCAGTCGCATCAGGCCCACCGCCAGCCGCCGGTTGATCCGCTCCGCCCGCCGACCGGAGCTGCGCAGCCACAGGAGCAGCGGCCACACGAAGAGGGCCCGCAGCACGATCAGGATGACCACGGTGGCCAGACCCAGCAGCACCGCGGTGCCCACTCCGAACTCGCCCGGGTCCACGACCCCGGAGACGATCGCCTTGATCTCGGCGCCCATGAGCAGGAAGACGCCGTTCTCGAGCAGGAACTGCGCCGTCCGCCAGTTCACCCGCTCGCTGATCCGCGACTGCGGCGAGAGGAAGCGCGCGCTGTTGTGCCCCGTGTAGATCCCGGTGACCACGACGGCGAGCACCCCGGACGCGCCCAGCTCCTCGGCCGGGATGTAGGCCAGGAACGGCACGGCGAAGGACACGGCGGTGTCGAGCACCGGGTCCCGCAGCTTCGAGCGCACGAAGACGGTGAGCACGCCCATCACCAGTCCGAGGACGATCGCCATCAGGACGGAGTAGACGAAGAGGACCCCCACCTCGCCCACGTCGATCGCGTCGGTCGTGACGGAGGCGCCGACCACGGCCGCCGCAGCCGTCGCGGCGCGCAGCAGCACCAGCGCCGACGCGTCGTTCACGAGGCTCTCGCCCTCGAGCACCGTCACCAGGCGGGGCGGGAGTCCGAGCTTCTTGCCGATCGAGGTCGCGGCCACCGCGTCGGTCGGGCTCACGACGGCGCCCAGAGCGATCGCCGCGGGCAGGCTCAGATCGGGGAACACGAGGTAGAGGAAGCCGCCGACCACGAGGGCGGTCACGACGACCAGGAGGACCGAGAGCCCGAAGATCGAGCGCAGGTTCCGCCGGAAGTCGGTGAGGGGCACCTGGATCGCGGCCGAGTACAGCAGCGGCGGCAGCACGCCCGCGAGGATCAGTTCAGGCTCGACCTCGATGTCCGGGACCCCGGGGAGATAGGACGCGCCGATCCCGATGACGACCAGGAGCAGCGGTGCGGCGATCCCGAGGCGGCTCGAGAACCGCGCGACGGTGACGACCGTGATGATCCCGACGACCCCGAGCAGCGCGTAATCCACGGCACCAGGGTAGCGAGAGCCTCAGCCCGCCGGACGCTGTGCCGAGCGGAGGAGAACGATCAGTACCAGCCGACCGACTCGGAGTGGGCCCAGGCGCCGCAGGGCGAGCCGTAGCGGCCGGAGATGTAGCCGAGGCCCCAGGTGATCTGGGTGCTCGCGTTGGTCGCCCAGTCGGAGCCGGCCGTCGCCATCTTGCTGCCGGGGAGTGCCTGCGGGATGCCGTAGGCACCGCTGGACTTGTTCTCGGCGTAGACGTTCCAGCCGGACTCGCGGTTCCAGAGGAGGACGAGGCAGTCGTACTCGCTGTCGGCCCAGCCGCGCTGCACGATCATGTCGTACGCGATGGCCTTCGCGGATCCGGGATCCGGAGCGGCGGCGCGCTGGACGGGAGCGGCGGTCTCCGCCTCGGCGGAGCCCGACTCCTCCTCGTCGGCGGTCGCGGAAGCGGTCTGAGTCTCGGTCGGAGTGGGCGTCGGGGTCGGAGTGGGCGTCGGCTTCGCCTCGGCGCCGAACGAGTCGCGCTGGACGGTCCGCTCGACGGCGTCCGCGACGACGAGCCGCTGCGCGGAGTCGCCGTTGAAGCGCGCCGGGGCCTGGTAGTAGGGGGAGGCGACCGCGCCGCTGGACGGATCGACGACGTTCACCATGGCGAACGCGATCGAGGCCGTGAAGGCCAGCACCGTCACCGGGATCCGAGCCCAGGAGCGCCGCACCGGGGTCTGGTGCGGGACCGCCGGGCGACCGCTGGTGCGGTTCGCGGGCGTGTGGGCGACGGAGGTCTGAGGATGCTGAGCCACGATTACGAAAGCATAACGGACGATGACCTGATCGGCCAGCAGATCCGGCTCCGGTCAGCGGACCGCCAGCATCACGTCGACGACCGTGTCGAGCAGCAGGTCGACCTGGGCCTCGGCGTACCCGCCGCGCTGCGGGGCGAAGGAGACGGTCCGCACGTCGTCCACGGTCAGCACCGATCCGTCGCGGAAGTAGCCGGAGATCCTGTCGGCGAAGGCGTCGACCTGGCGGATGTTGTAGCCCGTCGTGAGAGCGCCGGCCCGGGTGAACCGCTCGCGCGGAGCGCGGGCCAGCCGGTTCACGATCTCCTGGGCGGTCGACCGCGCGTCCGCGAGCCACGCCTCCTCGCCCCGGGCCGCGATCGCGTACTGGCGCTCCCGCAGGGCGAAGGCGTCCTCGAGGCGCTCGAGCGCCGCATCGACGTGGGGCGCGGAGTAGCCGCCCTTGCGCAGGGTGAACGCGGTGTGGCGCAGGTCGGCGGCGCGGAGGTCCGCCGGTCCCCCGGAGAGCTGCGAGTAGGCCTCGCGCGCCGACGCGAGGAAGGAGTCGACCTCGGCCGTGTCGTAGCCGGGACGGGACTCGCGGGCTCGGGGGAAGGGAGCGGTCATCCCGACATCATGCCAAGCCGCGCGCCGGGAGCGGAATCGGCACGCCCCGGCGAGGCGTGCGCTCAGTGGGCGAAGAGGAAGTACAGCACGTAGGCCGCTGCGGCCGACGGCAGGATCGAGTCCAGCCGGTCGAGGACTCCCCCGTGGCCGGGCAGCCAGGAGCTCATGTCCTTGATGCCGATGTCGCGCTTGATCAGCGACTCGGCGAGGTCGCCGAGCGTCGCGGTGAGCAGCACCACGGCCCCGAACACCGCACCGACCCACCAGGGCTGGCCGAGCATCAGCAGGGCGAGCAGGACGCCGACGACGATCCCCGCTACGGCCGCACCGGCGAACCCCTCCCAGGTCTTCTTCGGGCTGATACGCGGTGCCATCGGGTGCTTGCCCCAGGTGAGTCCGCTCACGTAGGCGCCGGTGTCGACGACGATCACGAGCACCAGGAACGCGAACGCCCAGAGCTGGCCGCCGGGCTCGGCGACGAGACGGATCGCGAAGGCGCCGAGGAAGGTCGTGTAGCCCTGGACGAACGCGCCGAGGCCGATGTCGAGGGCGAGGTCCCTCCGGCTGGAGGCGGTGCGCCGGAAGAGCTGCTCCCCCAGCCGCCAGAGGCCGACGAGGACGGATCCGCCGAGGACCGTGGCCCACGCGGCGCCGAGGCCGCCGTAGTAGGCGGCCGGCACTGCGACGACCGCCACGATCCCGGTCGGGATGCGCGGGATGTCGCGACCGGCGTGGCGCAGGGCGTTCGAGAGCTCCAGCGCCGCGAGCAGCACCACCACCCCCGCGAGCACCATGAAGAGCTCCTTGACCAGGAGGAGGCTGACGACCATCGCACCGCCGCCGAGGAGTCCGATCGCGGTCGCCGACACGAGGTTCCGGCCCGAGCGCGCGGTCAGGCGGTCGTTCGTCGCCTCGAGCTGGGCGCGGGTCGCCTCGAGCTGGCGCTCGACGTCGGCCCGGCCCTGCTGGGCGCGCGCACGCAGCGCGTCGCGGGTGACCATCCGGGATCCCCGGGCACCCGGGACGTGCGGAGACGGTCTCTTCTCGCCGCCCTCGGGTCCTTCGGGGATCTCGGGCACCGCTACACCTCGAGCAGTTCGGATTCCTTGCGCTTGAGCGCCTCGTCGATCGCGTCGACGTGCTGCTTCGTGAGCGCCTCGAGCTCCTTCTCGCCGCGGGCGAGCTCGTCGTCGCCGATGTCGCCCTTCAGCGCGTCGAGGTCGTCCTTGCCCTTGCGGCGGATGTTGCGCACCGCGATCTTGGCGTCCTCGGCCTTGGTGCGGACGATCTTGACGAACTCCTTGCGGCGCTCGGCGGTGAGCTCCGGCAGGGTCACGCGGATGATCGTGCCGTCGTTGGTCGGGTTCGCGCCGAGGTTCGGCATGTCCCGGATGGCCTGCTCGATGTCGCGCAGCGAGCCCTTGTCGTAGGGCGTCAGGACGAGCGTGCGGGCCTCCTGGTTCTGCATCGAGGCGAGCTGCGACAGCGGCGTCGGGGTGCCGTAGTAGCTCACCAGCACCTTCTGGAACATGCCGGGGTTCGCGCGTCCGGTGCGGACCGTGGAGAAGTCCTCCTTGGCGACCTCGACGGCCTTGCCCATCTTGGTCTTCGCGTCGGCCAGTACATCCGAGATCACAGGGAGCTCCTTAAGAGAGGGAAGTGGTCAGTCTAGTTCGAGACGAGCGTGCCGAGCTCGGCGCCGCGGATGGCCTTCGCGACGTTGCCCGAGGGCTCCATGCCGAAGACCTGCATCGGCATGCCGTTGTCCATGCAGAGGCTGAACGCGGTGGAGTCGACCACCTTGAGGCCCCGCTGGAGCGCCTCCTGGTAGGTCAGCGAATCGAGCTTCTTCGCGTCGGGGTTCGTCCGCGGGTCGGCGTCGTACACGCCGTCCACACCGTTCTTGGCGACGAGGACCACGTCGGCGTGCGTCTCGAGCGCGCGCTGCGCGGCGACCGTGTCGGTCGAGAAGTACGGGAGTCCGGCGCCGGCGCCGAAGATGACGACGCGGCCCTTCTCCATGTGCCGGATCGCCCGGCGGGGGATGTAGGGCTCCGCGACCTGCGTCATCGCGATCGCGGACTGCACGCGCGTCTCGGCGCCCGCCTGCTCGAGGAAGTCCTGGAGGGCGAGGGCGTTCATCACCGTGCCCAGCATGCCCATGTAGTCGGCCCGGCCGCGGTCCATGCCGCGCTGCGAGAGCTCGGCTCCGCGGAAGAAGTTGCCGCCGCCGACGACCACCGAGATCTCCACCTCGGTCGCGGCATCGGCGATCTCGCGCGCCAGGGCGCTGATCACGTCCGGGTTCACGCCGAGCGTGCCGGCTCCGAACGCCTCCCCCGACAGCTTCAGAAGCACCCTGCGGCGCTTGCCCGTCGTCATCGCATCCGTCTCCGTCATGGACGTTTCCTCCCGTAGACCCGTACAAACCTATCCCGCGCGGAGCGGACCCCGCGACCACGCCCGGGGCCGCCCCGGGCAGAGCGAAGGGAGCCCGGGTCGACTGAACGACCCGGACTCCCTCCTGCAGTGCTGTTAGGCGCCGACCTTGAAGCGGGCGAAGCCCGACACGCTCAGGCCCGCGTCGCTCAGGACCTTGCTGACGGACAGCTTGTTGTCCTTCGCGTAGTCCTGGTCGAGCAGGGCGACCTGCTTGAAGTACGCGTTCACGCGTCCCTCGATGATCTTCGGCAGGGCGGCCTCGGGCTTGCCCTCGCCGCGCGAGATCTCCTCGACGATGCGGCGCTCGTTGTCGACCTCGGACTGCGGCACGTCCTCGCGCGAGAGGTAGGACGGGTTCGCGAACGAGATGTGCTGGGCGACGGAGCGCGCGGTCTCGGCGTCCTCACCCGCGTAGCCGACGACCACGCCGACCTGCGGGGGCAGGTCCTTGTTCGTCTTGTGGAGGTAGATCGCGAAGTGCTCGCCCGAGACGGAGGCCACGCGGCGCAGCTCCACCTTCTCGCCGAGGATCGCGGCCTCGTCGTTGATCAGGTCGGCGACGGTTTTGCCGTCGGCGGGGGCCGCGAGGGCCTCCTCGACCGTGGTGGAGCCGGCGGCGACGACCGCGGCGAGCACGGCGTCGGCGAGGGCGATGAACTTCGTGCCCTTGGCGACGAAGTCGGTCTCGCACGCGAGCTCGATCATCGTGGCGACGCCGTCCTTCTCGGCGGCGGCGACGAGGCCCTCGCTCGTGGAGCGGTCGGCGCGCTTCGCGTTGCCCTTGGCACCCTTGAGGCGGAGGATCTCGACCGCCTTGTCCAGGTCGCCGTCGGCCTCGACGAGCGCGTTCTTCGTGTCGACCATGCCGGTACCGAGCTGCTCGCGCAGCGTCTTGACGTCAGCGAGGCTGAAATTTGCCATGTTCTCGGAACTCCTCTTGGTTCGGAAACCCTGTGGCGCCGTCACTCGCGGCGGCGGGCTCACGGGAGGAGCCCAGCACGCCGAGGTGACGGCGGTTCTTACTCGTGGTGAACGTGCACCGACCGAGCGGGGGCCGGACGACCGCGGGTGCGGCGTCCGACCCCCGTCACGGAACGGGGTGTCAGGCGGTGGCGGTCTCGTCGGTCGCGGTCTCGTCGGTCGAGGTCTCGGCGGCGTCGGCCTCGGGGGCCTCCTCCGCGGCGGGGGCCTCGGCCTCGACGACGGCCTCGTCGGCGGTCTCGGTCTCGGCGTCGGCGACCTTCTCGGTCTCCGCGCCGGCCTGCTCGTTCGGCTCCTGCACGTCGGCGGCGGGCGCACCGGTGGAGAGCAGCTCCTGCTCCCACTCGGCCAGCGGCTCGACGGCGGAGACGTTGCCCTCGGCCTCGGGCTTCTGGTGGCGCTGGATGAGGCCCTCGGCCGCGGCGTCGGCGACGATGCGGGTGAGCAGGCTCACCGAGCGGATCGCGTCGTCGTTGCCCGGGATCGGGTACTGGACCTCGTCCGGGTCGCAGTTCGTGTCGAGGATGCCGATGACCGGGATGCCCAGCTTCTTGGCCTCGTCGATCGCGAGGTGCTCCTTCTTGGTGTCGACGACCCAGAGGGCCGACGGCGTCTTCGAGAGGTTGCGGATGCCGCCGAGCGACTTGTGCAGCTTGTCGAGCTCGCGCTTCTTGATGAGGAGCTCCTTCTTGGTGAAGCCGCTCTTCGACGTGTCGTCGAAGTCGAGCTCCTCCAGCTCCTTCATGCGGGCGAGGCGCTTCGAGACCGTCTGGAAGTTGGTCAGGAGGCCGCCGAGCCAGCGCTGGTTCACGTAGGGCTGGCCGACGCGGGTCGCCTGCTCCGAGATCGCGTTCTGCGCCTGCTTCTTGGTGCCGACGAAGAGGATGGTGCCGCCGTGGGCGACCGTCTCCTTGACGAAGTCGTAGGTCTTGTCGATGTAGGCCAGCGACTGCTGGAGGTCGATGATGTAGCTGCCCGAGCGCTCGGTCAGGATGAAGCGCTTCATCTTCGGGTTCCAGCGACGGGTCTGGTGCCCGAAGTGGACGCCGCTGTCGAGCAGCTGGCGCATGGTGACGACTGCCATGAGTCGTTCTCCTTGTCTCGGGGCCCGGGCGCACGACGGCGCCGAACTCCCGTTCGGTTGTCTGCGACGGCCGGTCGGCACGTCGCCCTGGCGCCCGGCGCACTCCCGCCCCGGCCGCATGAGCGGAGAGGGACCGTGGGGAGCGGAGGCCGAATGGGCGCGCGTAGTCACCCCGACGAGCGAGGTGCTCCGTGGAGTCTAGCACCAGGACGGCCGCCTCCCCCGCTGCTGCGGGAGGGCGGCCGTCGGGGCGCGGGAGGCCGGTGCTACTTGCGCGCCGACTTCATCACGGTGCGGATGTGCAGGGTGTCCATCTCCTCCAGAGAGCGGCCCTTGGTCTCGGGCACGAACATGAAGACGAAGACGAACGAGATCGCCGCGAAGGCGGCGTAGAGGCCGTAGGCCAGGGTGAGCGACACGTCCTGCGAGAGGATCGGGAAGGTCACCGTGATGGCGAAGTTCGCGATCCACTGGGCCGAGGCCGCCAGGCCGAGCGCGGCCGCTCGGATCCGGTTCGGGAAGATCTCGCCGAGGAGGACCCATACCAGCGGGCCCCAGGTCGCACCGAAGAAGACGACGAACGCGTTCGCCGAGACGAGGGCGATCGGCCCCCAGGCGCCGGGCAGCGAGACGTCCTCTCCGCTGATCGTCGACTGGCTGAAGGCGATGGCCATCAGTGCGAGCGAGACGGCCATGCCGGCCGATCCGACCAGCAGCAGCGGCTTCCGGCCGACCTTGTCGACCAGGAAGATCGCCACGAAGGTGACGACGACGTTCACGACCGAGGTGAAGACCGAGATCGCGAAGGAGTTGGACTCGTCGAATCCGACCGCGCTCCAGAGCGAGGTGGAGTAGTAGAAGATCACGTTGATGCCCACGAACTGCTGGAACACCGACAGCAGGATGCCGACCCAGACCACCGGGAGCAGGCCGAGGGCGGGGCCACGGAGGCTGGAGCGCTTCGCGTTCTCGGAGTCCTCGTCGATCTTCTTCTGGATGTCCGCGAGCGCCTCGTCGACCTCGTCGCGCGGCGTGACCGTCGCGAGCACCGCGCGGGCGTCCTCGGAGCGGCCGCGGGTCGCGAGGTAGCGGGGCGACTCCGGCAGGGTCAGGGCCAGGAGGCCGTAGATCACGGCCGGCACGGCGCAGGCGATGAACATCCAGCGCCAGGCGGCGACGCCGAACCAGAAGGGCTCGGAGGCGCCGTCCGCGCCGTTCGCGATGAGGGTGTCCGAGAGCAGGGCGGCGAAGATGCCGAGCGTGATCGCCAGCTGCTGCAGCGACGCGAGAGCTCCGCGGATGGCCTTGGGCGCGATCTCCGAGATGTAGGTCGGAGCGATCACGGAGGCGATGCCGATGCCGAGGCCTCCGACCACGCGCCAGAGCACGAGGTCCCAGACCGCGAACGCCGCGCCGGCGCCGATCGAGGAGATGAAGAAGAGCCCGGCGCCGAGCAGCATGACCTTGATGCGGCCCCAGCGGTCGGCGAGGCGGCCCGCGAGGTACGCGCCGAGTGCGCAGCCGAGCAGCGCGGAGGCGACGGCGAAGCCGATCAGCGCGGCCGAGAGCTGGAACTCGCCCTGCACCGCCTCCACGGCACCGTTCACCACCGACGAGTCGAAGCCGAAGAGGAAGCCGCCGACCGCCGCCGCGATCGCGAGGCCGATCACCTTCCTCTTCAGCTTCGCCGCCGAGGGGTTCGGGATGTCCGCTCTCCCGCTGGTCGTGTCAGATCGTCCGCTGGTCATGGTCGTCTCCGATTCTCGCCGCCGGTGGGGGCGGGGTGCCGCTCCCGAGCCGGATCACCGGCACGTTACTCCTCGCCGCGGCACCACCGGGACGGGTTGCGCTCTCCCCCGGCCGATGTCCTCCCTCCACAGCCGGGCCCGTCGCGCTCTCCTCCCCTGATCCGCTCGGCCGACCACCGGTCCCGGACCGGCTCCAGGAGGGTGGCCGCATGCTCCGATCCCGACTCCTGCGCCCGGGCGTGTTCGCCCTCGCCGCTCTGCTCGTCGGGGCGCCTCTCGGCGCCTCGCCCTCCGGCACCTCGTCCCCCGGCCGGTCCGACCCGCGGTGGAATTCACCCGTCCCGGGGTTCTCCGTCGTGGAGCCGTGGGGCGCGCCGGCCCACCGCTACGCCCCCGGGCACCGCGGGATCGACCTCGCGGCAGCGGCCGGGCAGCCCGTGGTCGCCGTCGCGGCGGGCACCGTGTCGTTCTCGGGCAGGGTGGTCGACCGGTCCGTGGTGAGCATCGTGCACGCGGACGGTCTGGTCTCGACGGTCGAGCCGGTCGACGGATCGGTGACGGCGGGGCAGGTCCTCACCGCGGGCCAGCCCGTCGGAGCAGTGGGTGCGGGCGGCCACTGCGACGGGAGGTGCGTGCACCTCGGCGTCCGCGAGGGTGGCGACTACGTCTCGCCGATGCGGTTCTTCGGCGGGATCCCCCGGGCGGTGCTTCTGCCGATGGACGACGTGGCGCAGGGTGTTGAGCGAGTGGCGCGGAAGGGTGCGTCCGGTGACTCGCGCGTCCGGTCAGGCGCGGGGGTGGGCGAGGCGGTAGGCGTCGCGGATCCGCTCGGTCGAGACGTGGGTGTAGATCTGCGTGGTGCCCAGGCTCGCGTGGCCGAGCAGCTCCTGGACGGCGCGGAGGTCGGCTCCGCCGTCGAGCAGATGGGTCGCCGCGGTGTGGCGGAGGGTGTGCGGACCGGACGGTCCGGAGCCCTGCCCGACGTCGAGGAGCCTCGCCACCACGCCGTAGACCGTGCGCGGGGTGAGGCGCGCGCCCCGCCGTCCCAGCAGCAGGGCCCCGCTCCCGTCGCCGGTGGCGAGAGAGGGTCGGGCGCGCTCCAGGTAGTCGACGAGCGCCTCCTTCGCGGGCACGCCGAACGGGACGACCCGCTGCTTGGCGCCCTTGCCGGTGACGAGCACGGTGAGCCTGCCGAGATCGACGTCGCCCAGGTCGACGGCGACCAGCTCGGAGACGCGGATGCCGGAGGCGTAGAGCAGCTCGACGATCGCGAGGTCCCGCAGCGCCACCGGGTCCTCGGTCGCGCCTCGCGCCGCGACCGTGTCGAGCACCTGTTCCGCCTGCGGGAGCGTGAGGACCCGCGGCAGTGTCCGTCCCGACTTGGGCGTCTTGAGGCGTGCGGCGACGTCGACGGGGAGCCGCTCGGTCCGATGCGCCCAGGAGGAGAAGGAGCGGACGGCCGCGGTGCGCCGGGCGAGGGTCGCGCGGGCGATCCCCGACTCCGACTCTCGCCAGAGCCAGTCGCGCAGCAGCTCGAGGTCGAGCTCGGCGGTGAGGAGCCGCCCCTTCTCCTCCGTGTGGGCGATCAGGCGCGCCAGGTCGGAGCGGTAGCCCTTCGCGGTGGCGGGCGAGAGGGACCGCTCGTCGAGGACGTAACGGAGGAAGTGCTCGACCGAGTCGGCGAGCGTCTCGCCGGTCATGATCCGTCCGGCATCCGCGACCAGAGGTCGATGCGCCCCTGCTCGTCGAGCCCCTCGAGCCGCTCGATCAGGTCGGTGCCGAACCGCGTCGCGATCGGGGCCGGTGCCGTCGGCACGAACGAGGCGGCCACCGTCTCCGGGTGGACGTGGACGAGCGAGAGGCTCTGCGCTCCGTCGACGCCGGCGAGCTCCCGCTCGGGCGCTCCGAGGTCCATCGTGTAGCTGGTGGCGCCGGCGACGAGCACGGGCACGCCCGCGAAGGTCGCAGCCGTGGGGTAGTGCAGGTGGCCGCCGAGGATCGCGCGGACGTCGGTTCCGCGCACCACCTCCTCGAGGCGGTCGATCCCCCGCAGCTCGAGCACGGTCATCGCGCCGAGCGGCGTGGGCAGCGGAGGGTGGTGCAGGGCGAGGATCGTCCCGAGCGGGGCCGGTGCGGCGAGCTCGTCCTTCAGCCAGGCCAGCTGGGCGTCGGTGAGGTCGCCGTGGTGGAAGCCGGGCACCGCGCTGTCGAGCGCGATGAGCCGGAGCCCGCCGAGGTCGACGACCTGGTCCACGGGTCCCGCGCCCGCCGGGTCCTGCTCGAGGAGCACCCGCCGGAAGGCTCCGCGCTCGTCGTGGTTGCCCATCACCCAGACGATCGGGCAGCCGAACCGCTCGCCCACGGGGTCGAGCTGCTCGCGCACGCGCCGGTAGGCGTCCTCCTCGCCGCGGTCCGCGACGTCCCCGGTCACCACGATCGCGTCCAGGCGTCCGCCGCGCTCGGCCAGCCGGCCGACCGCCTGCGCGAGGCGGGCGACCGTGTCGACCTTCCCGTAGAGCGGAGCGCCGTCGGCCAGCAGGTGCGTGTCGCTCAGATGCGCGATGACCCTGTCGGCGGCGCGGAAGTGCCCGAGCTGCGGGCGCTCTCCGCCGTGTCCTGCTGCCGTGGCGTCCATGCCGCTCCCCTCGCCGATGCCCCTTCAGCGTAGGGCGGACCGCCGACAGCGCCGCGGCGGCGGGGCCGCTCACCCGGGTGCCCGCTCCCAGTCCCCGTCCTCGGAACGGTGGACGCGTCCGTCTGCGAGGAGCGCACCCAGCGCCGACAGTGCCGAATCGAGCGAATCCCCGGAGAGCCGGGCGACGGTTGCGGCGTCACAGCCTCCTTCGGATTCGACGACGGCCAGGACTCGCGCCTCAGCCGCGGTCAGCGCTCGGCACGATCCGTCGGCGTCGCCGACGGCGAGCAGTTCGAGCACATCCGCCGGCGAGGTGACGCAGGTCGCCGCGTACTCGCGGAGGAGCCGGTGGCAGCCGGCGGAGGAGGCACTGGTGACCGGGCCCGGGACCGCACCGAGGGGGCGGCCCAGGGCAGCCGCGTGGCCGGCGGTGTTGAGGGATCCGGAGCGGGCGCCGGCCTCGACGACGACGGTGCCCACGGTGGAGGCGGCGATGAGGCGGTTGCGCTGCAGGAATCGCCAGCGGGTGGGCGTGGTGCCCGGCGGGACCTCCGTCGCGACGGCGCAGCCGGGGGTGGCGATGATGCGGTGGAGGAGGTCGGCGTGAGCCGTCGGGTAGAGGCGGTCCGCTCCCCCGGCGAGGAAGGCGACCGTCCGGCCTCCGGAGCCGAGGGCGGCGCGGTGGGCGACCGCGTCGATCCCGAAGGCACCGCCCGAGACGACGGAGACGCCTCGCGCCGCGACGCCCGCGGCGAGCTCGGCGGCCACGTGCTCGCCGTAACCGGTCGCAGCGCGGGCGCCGACGAGGGCGAGGCGGTGCGGCGGATCGAAGGCGGCGGGATCACCGCGCAGCCAGAGCAGGAGTGGCGCGTGCGGCCCGAGGTCGTCGAGCGACTCGGGCCACACGGGAGCCCCGGGCAGGAGCAGTCGGGCGCCGAGTCGCTCGGCGATCTCGAGACGTCGGAACAGGAGCCTGCGGTCCAGGCGCGGTCGCCAGCGCGCCAGCCCCGACTGGAGCGCGGCGACCTCGGAGTCGAGGGGCGCGAGCGCCCCGCCTCCTTCGTCGGAGGGAGCGCGATGCGGGGGCGCGAGGATCTCCTCCGCGGACGACGAGGACACGACGTGGGCGAAGGCCTCGGCCGCGCCGACCCTCTCGATGAGGAGGGCGGCGACGGAGTCGCCGGGCTCGGTCAGAGAGTTCCAGCCGCACCGGGCAGCAGCGTCGACGAGTGCGCTCCGAGCGCAGCCGGACTCACCCGAAGGCTCGCCGTCGGCCGCCGAGTCCGGATCGGCTGCGCCGCTCGGCAGCAGTCGGCGAACAGCGTCGAGCTCCGCTCCGTCGAAGAGCGCGTCGGGCCGGATCACGCGGCACCTCCTCGAAGGGCGAGCGCGCGCGCGAGGTGGGCTGCTGACGGCCGGTCGGCTGCGTCGAGGTCCGCGAGCGTCCAGGCCAGGCGCAGGACCCGGTCGTAGCCGCGCATGGTCACCAGACCTCGCTCCAGAGCCCGGTCGAGCGTGCGGGACTCGGCACTGGTCGGGCGCACCGCGTCCGAGCGCAGCCAGGCGCCGGAGACCTCCGAGTTGAGCGTCCACGGAGTTGAGGCGAGGCGAGCCGCTGCCAGGGACCGCGCCGCGGCGACACGGGCGCGAGCCTGCGCCGTCGACATTCCGGACGTGTCTCGACGTGCAGCCAGCTGAGCCGCGCTGATGCGGCGGACCGTCAGGCGGATGTCGACGCGGTCGAGCAGCGGTCCGCTGAGCCGCGCGAGGTAGCGGCGGCGGACCGAGGGAGCGCAGGTGCAGGTCTCTCCGGGGATGCCGAAGCGGCCGCACGGGCACGGGTTCGCCGCGAGGACGAGCTGCACCCGCGCGGGGAACTCGGCGACGGCGTTCGCGCGGTGGATGCGGATCACGCCGGATTCGAGCGGCTGGCGCAAGGCGTCGAGGGCGACGGACGAGAACTCGGGGGCCTCGTCGAGGAACAGCACGCCCCTGGTGGCGCGGGCGACCGCGCCGGGACGGATGCGGCCGCTGCCCCCGCCGACGATCGCTGCGGAGGAGGCCGAGTGGTGCGGACTCTCGAACGGCGGCCTGCGCACCAGCGCGCCACCGGTCGGCGCTCCGACGAGCGAGCGCATGCAGGTGGCCTCGAGCGCTGCATCGTCGTCGAGGTCGGGGAGGATGCCCGGCAAGCGCGAGGCGAGCATCGTCTTCCCGGCGCCGGGAGGCCCCAGCAGGAACACGTGGTGCCCGCCCGCCGCCGCGACGACCATCGCCTCGGCCGCCTCCTCGTTCCCCACCACGTCGGAGAGGTCGAAACGGGCCTCCGGCTCGGACACCGTCTCAGACGGCGGCGCGGCCTCGGGGAGCACCGGCACTTCCCACTCGGCTCCGTGCCAGACGGCGGCCGCCGCCAGCGAGGAGACCGCGATCACCTCGACGCCGTCGACCAGCTCCGCCTCGAGCCGGTCCTCGACGGGGACCATCACGCGGCGCCTGCCCTCGCGGGCGGCCGCGAGCACCGCGGGCAGCACGCCCGGGACGGAGCGCAGCCGGCCGTCCAGGCCGAGCTCCCCGATGTGGACGACCGCGGCGACCGACTCCGCATCGACCTCACGGAGCGACGCGAGCGCGGCCAGCCCGATGGCGAGATCGAAGGCGGAGCCGTGCTTGGGCATCGCGGCCGGCGAGAGGTTCACGGTGATCTTGTACTCGGCGATGGTGCTGCCGGAGTTGATCGCCGCCGAGCGCACCCGCTCCTTCGCCTGCGCGAGCGCGGCGTCGGGCAGGCCGATGATCACCATTCCCGGGGTGCCGTCGGCCGAGTGCGCCTCCACCCCGACCACGGCTCCCGCGAAGCCGACGAGACCGACCGCCGTGGTCCTTCCCAGGCCCATCAGGCCACCGCCCGCAGGTGCCGGATCTGCGACGGGACTCCCCCGGGAGCGACGATGCCGACCGCGTCGATCCGCAGATGCCGGGAGCGCTCGTGGTGCTCGTCGGCCCAGGCGTAGGCGAGTCGGCGCAGGCGCTGCGCCTTGGCCCGCGTGATGGCCTCGACCGGCAGTCCGAAGCGCGTCGATGAGCGCGTCTTCACCTCCACCACGACCAGTGCCGACCCGTCGCGGGCCACGATGTCGAGCTCGCCCTCGCGGACCCGCCAGTTGCGGTCGAGGATCTCGAATCCGTTGTCTCTCAGGTGCGCCGCCGCGATCTCCTCGCCGCGCCGCCCCAGTTCGTCCTTGTCCATGCGTCCTCCTGCCGGAAGCGTGCAGGACCAGGGAGGAGCGCTGGACGGCCGAGAGGGGGATCCGGGGAGAAGACGGCCGAGGAGGTGCGTGGGGAGGGACCTCGGTCCGGGGTCTGGATACGGCGCCGGGACCGCTACGCGACCAGCAGGAGGAATGCGCGCCGCGTGAAGACGAGACCCTCGGAGCCGCGCATCCGAGAGAGCTCCGGAGCGGGGTGGGGCTCCTGGCACCGGGTCTCGATGCGCCGTCGGAGGCGGCTACGCGACCAGCAAGGGGTCCGGAGCCTGCCGCGACAGCGTCCTACTCGTCGAGCGCGAGCTCCTTGGGGAGCTCGAACTCCTTGCGGGAGAGCTCCTCGACGTTGACGTCCTTGAAGGTCAGCACGCGCACCGACTTCACGAAGCGGTCGGAGCGGTAGACGTCCCAGACCCACACGTCGCGCATGGTGAGCTCGAAGTAGAAGTCGTGCTCGGTGTCGCGGCGAACCAGGTCGACCTCGTTCGCCAGGTAGAACCGGCGCTCGGTCTCGACGACGTACGAGAACTGCGAGACGACGTCGCGGTACTCCCGGTACAGTGCCAGCTCGACCTCGCGGTCGTAGTCCTCGAATTCGTCCTCATCCATCGTTGGACAATCCTACGCCGAGCCGACGGGCACGAACGCCGGGAGCGGCTCCTCGACGCTCTCCCGCGACTTCGACAGCCAGGTCACCCGGTGCAGCGGGGACGGGCCGACCCGCTCGATCCCCGCCCAGTGCGCGGCGCTGCCGTAGCCCTTGTTGCTGTCCCAGGCGTAGTCGGCGAAGTCGTCGTGGTGGCGCACCATCTGACCGTCCCGGCCCACCTTCGCGAGCACGGAGGCGGCGGAGACGGCGGCGCAGTCGCGGTCGGCCTTCACGCGGGTGACGATCGTCAACTCGGCCGCCCACTCGCCCAGCGCGGGCGTCAGCCAGTCGTGAGCGCCGTCGAGGAGGACGACGGCGGTGGCGAGGTCGACGCCCTGGTCGGCGAGGCGCTCGATGCCCCTCGACGCGGCGCGGCCGAGGCCGGCGATGATCCCGGTCTCGTCGATCTCGTCCGCCGAGGACTCGCCGATCGCCCAGGCGGAGACCCACTTCGCTACTCCCGGCAGGAGCGCCTCGCGGCGGGCGGGAGCGAGCATCTTGGAGTCGCGGAGCCCCTCGGGGAAGCGCCCGCAGCGGCTGCCGATCGACACGACGCCGACCGAGACCGGGCCGGCGATCGCGCCGCGGCCGACCTCGTCGCAGCCGATGACCGTCTCATAGCCCTGCCGGAAGAGGCGCCGCTCCTGCGTCAGCGTCGGCTCGGCGACGACCACCTAGCCCTGCCCGCTCTGCGCGTCGTCCGAGCCCTCCTCGGAGGCCTCGGTGTCGACTCCGCGGAACACCGACGGGTAGTCGTCGAGCCACGCCCACTGCTGCACGGGCCAGGTCACGAGGATCGCGCGGCCCACGACGTTGTCGATCGGCACGAAGCCGCCGCCCGGCTTGTCGGTGTTGTAGCGGGAGTCGGCGGAGTTGTAGCGGTTGTCGCCCATCACCCAGAGCGAGCCCTCGGGCACGACGACGTCGAAGGGGGTGGCCGAGACGGCCTGCACCCCGTCCGGCAACTTCACGTAGGGCTCGTCGATCGGGTTGCCGTTGATCTCGACCTGGCCGAGCGGCGTGCAGCAGGTCACGTGGTCGCCCGGCAGGCCGATGACGCGCTTGATGAGGTGGTCGTTGCTGTCGGGAGCGGTGAGGCCGACGAGCGCGAGGGCGGAGTCGACCGCGGCCTGGAACGGCGGCACGTTGGGCTCGGAGCTCGGCGAGAGCCATCCGCCGGGATCGCGGAAGACGACGACGTCGCCGCGCGAGATCTTCACCACTCCGGGCACGAGCTCGTTCACGAGGATGCGATCGTTCTCGACGAGCGTCTGCTCCATGGAGGAGGAGGGGATGTAGAACGAGCGGATCAGGAAGGTCTTCACGAGGAAGGAGACGAGCACCGCGACCACGAAGATGATCAGCACGTCGCGAAGGAAGAGCAGGACACCCCGGCGCTTGCGCGGGCGCTTCTCGGACGGATCCGCCGAGTGGCGGGCGTGGTCCTCGCCTCCGGGGAGGCGGACCGGGGCCGTGCTGTCTGTCATCGCTCGCCGTCGCCCCTACTGTGCATCACCGGGTGGACTCCCCGGACGGATCGCCCCCGAGAAAGGGAGGAACCCCGGTCCATCATAGGTGGACCGGGGTTCCCGAGAAGTCGTGCGGAAGCCGCTCAGGCGTCGCGCTTCTCCTTGATCTTCGCCTTCTTGCCGCGCAGGTTGCGCAGGTAGTAGAGCTTCGCGCGACGGACGTCACCGCGGGTGACGACCTCGATGTGGTCGATGACCGGCGAGTGCACGGGGAACGTGCGCTCGACGCCGACCTGGAAGCTCACCTTGCGGACGGTGAAGGTCTCGCGGACGCCCTCGTTGGAGCGGCCGATGACGACGCCCTGGAAGACCTGGATGCGCGAGCGGGAGCCCTCGACGATGTTGACGTGGACCTTGACGGTGTCGCCGGCGCGGAAGTCCGGGACATCGCTGCGGAGGGACGCCGCATCGACGGAATCGAGGATGTGCATGCTGTATCGCTCTCCGTGCCCGCCACAGGTCGAACACCGTTTCGTTGATGGAAGTCGGTCGTGCCCACGTCGTCGCGGCTCCCCTGTGGCAGAGCCTGCGCGAGGCACAAGCGCTCATTCTGCCATGCCGCGTCGATCCGAGTCAAAGCAGGGTCGTCGGGAGGGCAGAGTCACCTGGAGGACAGGGTCGCCCTGAGGGCAGAGCCGCGCAGAGGGCGGATCCGTCGAGAGGGCCGAGCCGTGGAGCAGGGCGGGGCCTCGCAGGGGACAGCGCCTCTCGGGACGCCCGACCCCTCAGAGGACGATGGTCTGCCCGTCCTGCGGGCGCTCCGGGTCGAAGCCCTCGCCGGCGACGGGGCGGTGAGCGCCCTCGGCCTGCACGGACGCCGCCTCCGAGAAGGCGAGGAGAGTGGCCCTCGCGTCGCCGAGGAATCGCCACGCCGAGTGCCAGAAGGCCGCCACTCCGAGGACCACCGAGAGCAGGCCCAGCCCCCAGGCGCCGGGCGGGAAGAAGCCGAAGGCGATCAGGGAGAGGTGCCAGGCGCCGACCACGGCCACGTCGCCCCACGCGGGAGTGCGCGTGGGCCGAACGGTCACCCGGAATGCGACGATCGCGGCCACAGCCGCCAGCGCGACCGCCAGAATGGGGAGGGCGATCACCAGGCCGAGCACGGTCCAGCCGCTCGATCCTCCGAAGACCCCGTAGCCGAGGAGGATCCACAAGGGCAGCACGATCGCCGCCGGGAACTGCCAGGAACCGAATGCCCGTCGCGTGCGCATGCACCGACCGTACCCACCACCGCTGAGCGACGGCTCAGCGGACCCCGAGAGGATCAGGATGATCGAGCTACGCACCCCCGCCGAGATCGAGGAGATGCGTCCCGCCGGCCGCTTCGTCGGCGAGGTACTGAAGGCCACCTCCGCCGCTGCCGCGGTCGGCGTGAACCTGCTCGAGCTCGACCGGCTCGCCCACGACATGATCCGCACGGCCGGCGCCGAGTCCTGCTACATCGACTACCACCCCTCCTTCGGCGCGAGTCCCTTCGGCAAGGTCATCTGCACCTCCGTCAACGACGCGGTGCTGCACGGCCTGCCCTTCGACTACCGGCTGAAGGACGGCGACCTGCTCACCCTCGACTTCGCCGCCTCCGTGAACGGCTGGGTCGCCGACTCGGCCATCAGCGTCGTGGTCGGGACGCCGCGCGAGGAGGACCTCGCCCTCATCGACACCACCACACGCGCGCTCGAGGCCGGCATCGCCGCCGCGCAGCCCGGGAAGAAGATCGGCGACATCTCCGCGGCCATCGCGGCCGTCGCACACGCCGAGGGCCTGTCCATCAACACCGACTTCGGCGGCCACGGCGTCGGCCGCACGATGCACGGCGATCCGCACATCCCCAACGACGGACGCGCCGGCCGCGGCTACCCGCTCCGCTCGGGCCTCGTCGTCGCGATCGAGCCGTGGTTCCTGCAGACGACCGACGAGATCTACACGGACAAGGACGGCTGGACCCTCCGCAGCCGTGACGGCTCGCGCGGCGCCCACATGGAGCACACGATCGCCATCACCGAGACGGGGAACATCGTCCTCTCCGCGCGGGATTGACCAAGCGGTGGACAGTACTGCTATCCGATAGCGATACTGTCCACGTGCGAATCTCGGAGCTCAGCCGCAGCAGCGGCGTCAGCCTGCCCACGATCAAGTACTACATCCGGGAGGGGCTGCTGCCGCCGGGCGACGCCGCCGGCCCTCAGCGGGCGGAGTACGGGGACGCCCATGTCGCCCGCCTGACGCTGCTCCGGGCGCTCATCGAGAGCGGCGGCGTCGGTATCGCCGGCGCGAAGCGGATCACGGCCGCGCTCGACGCGGGCGTCGGTCCGACAGCAGCGTTCGAGGTGGCGCAGGACGTGGTCTCCGTGAGCGCCGACTCGACCGCGTCCGCCACCGAGGCGTCGACGCGGCGGATCGCCGAGGCCGCGGGCTCCGACCACTGCGGCCACCCTGCCGTCGCGACGGCGGCACGGGCGCTCGACGCGCTCGAGCTCTCCACCGGACCGATGAGCGCCGGCTGGCTCGAGACCTACGCCCGCGCCGCCGCCCTCGTCGCCTCCGCCGACCTCGACGAACTGCAGGCCCGCGAGAGCGTGAGCGAGCAGGCTGCCGTCGCCGCCGTCGGCACCGCGCTCGGAGACGTGGTGCTGCAGTCGCTCCGGCGCGTCGCCCAGGCGCGCGAGACGCAGAGCCGCTTCGGCTCGACGGAGGTGCCCCGATGAGCGCCGCGACCGAGACGCCCGCGCCCACAGCCTCCGCTGCTCCGCACCGGCCGCTCCTGGTGCTCGCTGCCGCGATGGCGGTCGGCGCCCTCCTCTGCGCGATCGCGCTGGTCGTCGATCCCCGCGAGCTCGGCGGGCAGCCGCTCTGGGGCAAGCCGCTGAAGTTCTGCCTCTCGATCGCGCTGTACGCCGTGACGCTCGCCTGGCTGATCGGGCTCGTGCCCCGCCGGCGCCGCCTCGCCCGAGCGCTGGGCACGGTCGCGGCGGTCGGTCTGGCGGTCGAGATGGTCGTGATCGGAGGCGCCGCCCTGGTCGGCGAGCGCAGCCACTTCGACGTCTCCACTCCCCTGCACGCCGCGCTCTGGGCCTCGATGGCCGTCTCGATCGTGGTGGTCTGGCTGGCGACGCTGGTCCTCGCCGCCCTCCTGGCGCGGGTGCCGCTCGGCGACCCTGCGCTGACGCTCGCCGTCCGCGCCGGACTCGTGATCGGGCTCGTCGGGATGGCCCTCGCGTTCCTGATGACGGGGCCCGCGCCCGGCCAGATCAGCGACTACCAGGGCGTCGTCGGTGCGCACGCCGTCGGAGTCGCGGACGGCGGACCCGGCCTCCCCCTCCTGGGCTGGAGCACCACGGGGGGCGATCTGCGCATCCCGCACTTCGTCGGGATGCACGCTCTGCAGGGGCTCCCGCTGCTCGCGCTGCTGCTCGGACGGCTGGCAGCCCGGATCCCCGTCCTGCGCCCCGGATCCACCCGGCTGCGGCTCGTCGCACTGGCCTCGGCGGGCTGGGCGGCCGCGGTCGCCCTCACCTGCTGGCAGGCGCTGCGCGGTCAGGCGCTGACCGCACCGGACGCGCTGACACTCGCCGTCGCTACTGTGGCCGTGGTCACCCTCGCCGGAGGGACGATCCTCACCCTCGCACGAACGGAGGCCCGCGCATGAGCCGGCTGCACCGCGGCTGGACGCCGCTCGGGATCGTCTACCTCGTCCTCGCCCTCGCCGGGCTGATCGGGACCTGGACCTGGAACGTGAGGGCTATGCAGGAGGGCGCGGACCTGCTCGCCAGCCTCGCCGCAGGCGGGCCGTGGGTGTCGTCGTTCTCGACCGACCTGCTGGTCGTCGCGATCGCGGCCGTCGCCTTCATGGTGGTGGAGGGCCGCCGGATCGGGATGCGCCGCGTGTGGATCCTGGTGCTGCTCGCGCCGCTGGTCGCCCTCGCGTTCGCGTTCCCCCTCTTCCTCGCCCTCCGCGACCGGCACCTGGCCCTCGCGGCCCGGTGACCGTGCGGCTCGGGGCTAGGGGAGCAGTTCGGGGCGGACGCGGCGCGTGCGCTCGACGCTCTGCTCGTGGCGCCAGGCGGCGATCGCCCCGTGGTTGCCGCTGAGGAGCACCGGAGGGACGTCGAGGCCGCGCCAGGAGGCCGGCTTGGTGTAGCTCGGGTACTCGAGCAGCCCGTCGGAGTGGCTCTCCTCGACCAGGCTCGCCGGATTGCCGACCACGCCCGGGACCAGGCGTCCGACGGCCTCGATCATCGCCATCACGGCGACCTCTCCTCCGTTGAGGACGTAGTCGCCGAGGCTGATCAGCCGGACCCGCGCGCGCTCGGCGGTGTGGTCCACGACGCGCTGGTCGATGCCCTCGTAGCGGCCGCAGCCGAAGACGAGGGTGGACTCCTCCGCGAGCTCGCGGGCGGTCGCCTGGGTGAACAGCTCGCCCGCGGGCGACGGGAAGATCACGACGGGGTCGTCCGCGCCGTCGAGGATCGTGTCGAGCGCCTCGCCCCACGGCTCCGGCCGCATCACCATGCCGGCGCCGCCGCCGTAGGGCGTGTCGTCGACGGTGCGGTGGCGGTCGTGGGTGAAGTCGCGCAGGTCGTGCACGCCGAGCTCGATCAGCCCGCTCTGCCGAGCACGGCCGAGCAGGCTGATGTCGAGCACGCCGAAGAACTCCGGGAAGATCGTGACGATGTCGATCCTCACGACCGGGGCTCCTCCTCGGAGGCGGCGTCGGAGGCGGCCGAGGGCTCGTCGTCGGCGGGCTCCTCGAGAGCGGCGTCCGCGTCAGCGGACGCGTCCGGCTCGTCGGCGTCCGCAGGCGCGCTCAGCGCCGGGTCCGCCAGGTCGACACCGCTGAGGTCGACCGCGGCGGGCTCCTCCTCGGGAGCCTCCTCGAACAGGCCGATCGGAGGCGTGACCGTGACGATCCCGGCCGCGGCGTCGACGGAGGGGACGATCGCGTTCACGAACGGCACCATCACCTCGCCGGATGGGGTGCCGACGATGAGCAGGTCCTGCGCGGGGAAGTGGTCGACGCGGCGGACGGTGCCGACCTCGACGCCGTCGCGGACGACCTTCATGCCGACCAGCTGGTAGTCGTACCAGGAGTCGTCCTCGCCCGGCTGGGTCTGCACCTCCTCATCGATCCAGAGGATCGCCTTCAGGAGGGTCTCAGCGGCGTTGCGGTCGTCGACGCCTCGGAAGAACGCGACGGGGTGGCTGTTGTACCAGCGCAGCTCGACGAGCTCGAGCTTCTTGCCGTGCCACTCGGAGGTGCGCGGGACCTGCAGCGTGAACGTGGATCCGGGGGTGAAGCGCTTGTCGGGCTCGTCCGTGTAGAGCTCGAGCTTGATGGCGCCCTTGAGCCCGTGGGCCTTGGTGAGTCGGGCGACGCGGAGCTGCGTCGTGCCCGGTCCGGTGACCGACACCTCTACTTGTCGGTGTCGACGACGTCGACGCGCACGCGGCGCCCGTCGGCGAGCGCGGCGACGAGAGTGCGGACGGCCTTGGCTGTGCGACCGGAGCGTCCGATCACGCGGCCGAGGTCCTCGGGGTGCACGCGCACCTCGAGGACCTCTCCGCGCGGGGAGCTCGTGGCCACGACACTGACCTCATCGGGGTTCTCGACGATCCCCTTGACGAGGTGTTCGACGGCGGGAGCGAGCACTGACTACGCCTCGGTGGAGGTCTCGTCGGCGGTGTCCTCGACCGGGGCGGCCTTGGCCGGAGCCTCGGACTTCGGCTTGAGGACGGGCTTCTTCTTCGCGTCGACGACGAACGGAGCCTTGGGCTCCTTCACCTGGACGGTGCTGACGGCGTCGGCGTCGCCCTTGAAGCGGCCCCAGTCGCCGGTCAGCTTGAGGATCGCGGCGACCTGCTCGGTCGGCTGCGCGCCGACTCCGAGCCAGTACTGCGCGCGCTCCGAGTCGACCTGGATGAACGAGGGCTGCTCGGTCGGGTGGTACTTGCCGATCTCCTCGATCACGCGGCCGTCGCGCTTGGTGCGCGAGTCGGCGACGACGATGCGGTAGTAGGGCGCCCGGATCTTGCCGAGGCGCTTCAGACGAATCTTGACAGCCACAATTCTCCTGTGTGGTCGTTGACCGGTGTCCGGTCGATGATGGATGAACTGAGCCGTGAGCGTGGGGGCACACCCGGCGGAAGCTCGAGGGGGTTTCGTCGGCGGTGAGTAGAGGGTCGACCGCCTCGGACCCGACGGATCATTCTGCCAGAAAAACCGCCCCGGTGCGGGCCCGGCACGCCGCCGACCAGCGGCACCCTCGCGGGAGCGGGCCTCGCGGGACCGGGAAGGCCTCCGCCGGGGCTCGGCGTCCGCCCCGGCCGCAGGTGGCAGGATGGCGAGGCGCGTCCCGATCGGCGGACGCCCGGATCCGATGAGGACCACGCCATGGAGATCAGCTTCGCCGCATCAGACCGCTCCACGCTCGGGATCGAGTGGGAGGTCGCGATCGTCGACCGGCAGACGGGCGATCTCGCCAACGTCGCCGATGTGGTGCTGGAGGCGCTCCGCAGCGACGACGGCGCCCCGCACCCGCACATCACCGGCGAGCTCCTGCGCAACACGGTCGAGCTGGTCTCCGGCGTGCACACCTCCGTCCGCGACGCGGTCGCCGACCTGCAGGACCAGCTGCGGCAGGTGCGCGAGATCACCGACCCCATGGGACTCGACCTCGTGTGCTCGGGCACGCACCCGTTCGCGCAGTGGTTCGATCAGGCCATCACGGACAAGGAGCGGTACCACCGCCTCATCGACCGGACCCAGTGGTGGGGCCGGAACATGATGATCTGGGGCATCCACGTGCACGTCGGCATCGAGCACCGCGACAAGGTGCTGCCGATCCTCAACTCCCTGCTCGACTACTACCCGCACCTGCAGGCGCTCTCGGCGTCGAGCCCGTTCTGGGGCGGAGTCGACACGGGCTACGCCTCGAACCGCGCGCTGATGTTCCAGCAGCTGCCGACGGCGGGCCTGCCTCCGCAGTTCGGTGCCTGGGCGAACTACGAGGAGTACGTCGACGACATGATGCGCACCGGCGTCATCGACGATCACACGGAGGTCCGCTGGGACATCCGCCCCTCGCCGCAGTGGGGCACTCTCGAGATGCGCGCGTGCGACGGCCTCTCCTCCGCGGAGGAGATCGGAGCGGTCGCCGCGCTGATCCAGTGCCTCGTCGAGCACCTCTCGTCGCGGCTGGACGCGGGCGAGGACCTTCCGACGATGCAGCCCTGGTACGTGCGCGAGAACAAGTGGCGCGCGGCCCGCTACGGGCTCGACGCCGAGATCATCCTCGACGCCGCTGGAGCGGAGCGGCTGGTCACCGACGACATCCGCGCCCTGCTCGTCACCCTCGCACCGGTCGCCGAGCGTCTCGACTGCGTGAAGGAGCTCGGCGACGTCGAGCTGATCCTGGTCGCGGGAGCGAGCTACCAGCGCCAGTTGCGGACGGCCGCGGCGAACGACGGCGACCTCAAGGCGGTGGTCCGGGCGCTCGCGGGCGAGCTGCGCGACGGGCTCCGGGATCCCCGCTCATGACGCGTCCCGTCCTCCTCGCCGCAGCCGCGATCGGCGCCCTGGCCCTCGGCCTCGCCGGCTGCTCGTCCTCGACGACGACCGGCCCGGCGACCGCGTCCCCCGCCGGCACCGCCACTCCCCTCCCGACCGTCACCGCCGATCCGCTGCCGCTCTCGATCGGCGGCTCTCTTCCCGCCGGCTCCCGGGTGACGATCGTCGGCGACAGCATCGTGCGCGGTCTGACGGTCGACCCGGAGCAGGCCTGGCCCGCTCTCGTCGGCGACGACCTCGGCTGGGAGGTCACGAACCTGGGCTGCGACGGCGGCGGCTTCATCGAGCCGGGCGACTGCGGCGTCGCGATCGGCGACCGCGCGGAGGAGATCGCCGACACCCGGCCCGACGCGATCGTGCTGATCGCCAGCAGCAACGACCTGGGCTGGGATCCGGAGGACGTGGACGCCGCGATCGGGCCGGCGGTGGACGCGATCGTGTCCGCCTCGCCCTCGGCCCGGCTCATCGCGCTCGACTCGGTCTGGGGCCCCGACCCGCGCCCCTCCGATCTCGACGAGTACGACGCGGCGCTGGTCGAGGCCGTGACGGCCGCCGGCGGCGGGGCGCTGGAGTACCCGGACCCCCTCCGCGAGGACGGGCTGCTCGGCGAGGACGGCGTGCATCCCACCGTCGAGGGCCAGCGCGCCCTGGCCGACGCGTTCGAGGTGGCGGCCGAGAAGTCCGGCCTCGCCCGGGCGGTACCGACCGGCCAGAAGGCGACGGACGCGCCGGCGGCCTGACTCCGACACGGGGCGCCGCCGTGACGGCGCCCCGCCGGGTCAGCGGGCGGTGCTGTTCCGGCCGTCGCGCCAGCCGAGCAGGTCGCGCACGGGCGCGAGGTCGATGTCCGGACCGGTGATGCCGAGCGTGAACAGGCGGGCGCCCAGGTCGTACTGCTGGTCGAGCACATCGAAGGAGGCGTCGCCGACACCGCCGCGCACGCTCGCGCCGGTCGAGATCTCGATCGCGGCCGGGTCGCGGTCGACGCGGCCGCACCACTCCGAGAGCACGCCGAGCTTGCGCTCGAGCGTCGGGACGTCCGAGAAGCTGTGCCAGATGTCGGCGTGCTCGGCGACGATCCGCAGCGTCTTCTTCTCGCCGCCGCCGCCGATCATCACCGGGATGTCGCGGGTGGGCGCCGGGTTGAGCATCGACCACCGGCTGCGGATGCGCGGCATCGCCTCGGAGAGCTCGTCGAGGCGGGAGCCGGGAGTGCCGAACTCGTAGCCGTACTCCTCGTAGTCGCGCTCGAACCAGCCCGAGCCGATGCCGAAGATCAGACGGCCCTCGGCGCCCTTGGCGCTGATGTGGTCGACCGTGCGCGCCATGTCGGCGAGGAGGTCGGGGTTCCGGTAGCTGTTGCAGGTGACCAGCGGGCCGAACTCGATGCGGCTGGTCTGCTCGGCCCAGGCCGCGAGCATGCTCCAGCCCTCGAAGTGCAGGCCGTTCGGCTCTCCCGAGAGCGGGAAGAAGTGGTCCCAGTTGAAGGCGATGTCGACGCCGAGGTCCTCGAGCTCGGCGAGCGTGTCGCGGATGACCTCGTAGGGGACGTGCTGCGGTGCGATCTGGACGCCGATGCGGACGGGGCGCGCGTGTGCGGTTGTCATGCCCTCACGCTAGCGAGCGGTGCGCCTCACGGGGATCCCCGCTGCGGCCCCCGGAGGGACGGCGCGCTACTCCCCCGCCGGGTCCGGCGACGCCGAGGGCGCCTCGTCGCTCGTGGAGCGGGCGAGCTTGACGACGGTGGCCCCCTCGTCGTCGAACAGGCGGAGCCGTCCGCCGTCGAGCGAGGCCATCGCCGCCTCCGAGAAGATCATCGGCAGCGCGACGCCGTCGCAGGCGATCAGCGTGCTCGGCCCGGCCGAGACGGTGAGCGCGCCCGCCTGGTCGATCGACCACTCGCCCTGCGCGCCGTTGCAGCCGTCGGAGCCCGTCCAGGTCCCGTCCTCCGCGATCAGGAGGAACGGCACGTCGGGCGCGTCGTAGGAGACGCCCGTCACCCAGCGGCCGACCAGGTCCTCCGGGGAGGGCGCCGTCATCGCGTCGACCCCGGAGCCCTCGGCGCAGCCGGTGAGCCCGAGCACGGCCGCGAGGACGAGGATCCCGCCCGCGCGTCCGGCCGCGACCCGCCTCATCGCCCGAGGAGCTTCTGCAGCTGCTCGAGCTCCTCCGGCGTGGGCTGGGCGCCCTTGCCGGCGCCGCCGCCCAGGCCGAAGCCGGAGCCGCCCGCGTCGCCCGGGCGGGGCCCGGAGGTGATCGCCGCGTTCTCGGCCGCGCGCTTGGCGGGGTTGCCGGACTTGCTGCTCTTCTTCTTCTGCGGCTTCGGGCGGCCCTGGTAGCCGGCGCCGGGCACGGGGCCCATCCCGGGGACCGAGGGCATGCCGCCCTTGGCGACCGTCTTCATCATCTTGGCGGCCTGCTCGAAGCGCTGGACGAGCTGGTTGACGTCCGTGACCGTCATGCCGGAGCCGCGGGCGATGCGCAGGCGCCGTGAGCCGTTGAGCAGCTTCGGGTTGACCCGCTCCGCCTTCGTCATCGACTGGATGATCGCCTCGGTGCGCACGATCTCGCGCTCGTCGAACTGGTCGAGCTGCTCGCGCATGCCCTTCGCGCCGGGCAGCATGCCGATCATCTTCTTGATCGAGCCCATGTTGCGCAGCTGCTGCATCTGGCCGAGGAAGTCGTCGAGGGTGAACGTGTCCCCCATGATCTTCTCGGCGATCTTGCGCGCCTCGTCCTCGTCGAACGCGGACTGGGCCTGCTCGATGAGGGTCAGCACGTCGCCGAGGTCGAGGATGCGGCTCGCCATGCGGTCGGGGTGGAACTGCTCGAAGTCGTCGAGCGACTCGCCCGTGGAGGCGAAGAGGATCGGGCGGCCGGTGAGCGAGGCGACCGAGAGCGCCGCGCCTCCGCGGGCGTCGCCGTCGAGCTTGGAGAGGACGACGCCGGTGAAGTCGACTCCCTCCTGGAAGGCCTTGGCGGTCGCGACCGCGTCCTGGCCGATCATCGCGTCGATGACGAACAGGACCTCGTCGGGGTTCGTGACGCGGCGGATGTCGGCGGCCTGCTTCATCATGTCGGCGTCGACGCCGAGGCGTCCGGCCGTGTCGATGATGACCGTGTCGTACTGCTTGTCGGTCGCGAAGCGGATCGCGTTCTGAGCGACCTTGACCGGGTTGCCGACGCCGTTGCCCGGCTCCGGCGCGTAGACCGCGACTCCGGCCTGCTCGCCGACGACCTGCAGCTGCTGCACGGCGTTGGGGCGCTGGAGGTCGGCCGCGACGAGCAGCGGGGTGTGGCCGTCCTTGCCCAGGTACTTGCCGAGCTTGCCCGCGAGGGTCGTCTTGCCCGCGCCCTGGAGGCCGGCGAGCATGATGACGGTCGGCGGGCGCTTGGCGAACTCGAGCCGGCGCGACTGCCCGCCGAGGATCGCGACGAGCTCCTCGTTGACGATCTGGACGACCTGCTGGGCCGGGTTGAGCGCCTTGTTGACCTCGTCGCCGAGGGCGCGCTCGCGCACCTTGCCGGTGAACTCCTTCACGACCTCCAGCGCGACGTCGGCGTCGAGGAGGGCCCGCCGGATCTCGCGGACGGTGCCGTCGACGTCCGACGCGGAGAGCTTGCCCTTCGTCCGGAGGTTCTTGAAGGTCTCGACGAGTCGATCGGAGAGGGTGCCGAAAGTAGCCATGATGCCCGGAATTCTACCTGAGGCCCGGAGGGTCGGCGGGCGGGGCCGCCGATCGGCTCGCGATCGGCGCGATCACCGCGGAGCGGATTAACTGGTCCGGGTCCAAGAACAGGGCTAGGGTGGCCCGGTGATCGAGACACTGGTGGCGGGCGACTCCGCGGAACCCCTGGACTACGCCGACGGCTGGGAGCTGCAGCGCCGCCTGCACGCCGAGGTGGTGGCGGGCTCGAGGCCGGACACCCTCGTGCTCTGCGAGCACTCCTCCGTCTACACCGCCGGCAAGCGCACCGAGGCGCACGAGCGCCCGGTCGACGGCTCGCCCGTGGTCGACGTCGACCGCGGAGGGCGGATCACCTGGCACGGCCCGGGGCAGCTCGTCGGCTACCCGATCGTGCGGCTCGGCGAGCCCGTCGACGTGGTCGCCTACGTCCGCTCGCTGGAGGGCGTGCTGATCGCCGCTCTCGACGACCTGGGCGTGCAAGGGCGGCGCGTCGACGGGCGCTCGGGAGTGTGGATCCCGAGGGACGGCGGCGCCGACAAGATCGCCGCGATCGGCATCCGCGTCGCCTCGGGCGTGACGATGCACGGATTCGCCCTCAACGTCTCGAACAGCCTCGAGCCCTACGCCCGCATCGTCGCCTGCGGCATCGCCGACGCCGGAGTGACCACGCTCGAGCGCGAGCGCGGCGAAGCTCCGCCCATGGAGGCGGTGCGGGCGCGGGTGGCGGCGCGCTTCTCGGAGGCGGCCCCCGCCTTCTCCGCCCGCATCGAGGAGGTCGCCGCGTGAGCGCCGAGGCCGGCGGCCGCAAGCTGCTGCGGCTGGAGATCCGCAACGCCGAGACGCCGATCGAGCGCAAGCCCGAGTGGATCCGAACGAAGGCCTCGATGGGCCCGGAGTACCGGCAGCTGCAGTCGCTGGTGAAGAGCGAGGAGCTGCACACCGTCTGCCAGGAGGCGGGCTGCCCCAACATCTTCGAGTGCTGGGAGGACCGAGAGGCGACCTTCCTCATCGGGGGCGCCCAGTGCACCCGCCGCTGCGACTTCTGCCAGATCGACACCGGGAAGCCCGCGGACTACGACGCGGACGAGCCCCGGCGCGTCGGCGAGTCCGTGGCGCGGATGAACCTCCGCTACGCGACCGTCACCGGAGTCGCCCGCGACGACCTGCCCGACGAGGGCTCCTGGCTCTACGCCGAGACCATCCGCCAGATCCACGCCCAGGCTCCGGGCACGGGGGTCGAGATCCTGGTCCCGGACTTCACCGGCCGCGCCGAGCACCTGCAGCGGGTGTTCGACGCGGAGCCGGAGGTGTTCGCCCACAACGTCGAGACAGTGCCGCGGATCTTCAAGCGCATCCGGCCGGCCTTCCGCTACGAGCGCTCGCTCGACGTGCTCACCCAGGGCCGGGAGGCGGGGCTGATCACGAAGTCGAACCTCATCCTCGGCATGGGCGAGGAGCGGGAGGAGATCTCGCAGGCGCTGCAGGACCTCTACGACGCCGGCACCGACATCGTGACCATCACGCAGTACCTCCGCCCGACGCCGCGGCATCTGCCGGTGGACCGCTGGGTGCACCCGGAGGAGTTCGTGGCGATCAAGGAAGAGGCCGAGGACATCGGCTTCCTCGGCGTCCTCGCGGGGCCCCTGGTCCGCTCCTCCTACCGGGCCGGCCGGCTCTGGGCGCGCTCGATGGAGTCGAAGGGGCTGCCGGTCCCGGAGCACCTGCGCCACCTCGCCGACGCGGCACTGGGCTTCTCGCAGGCCGTGTAGCCCGCCACCGGGACGGCGCCGGCGCGTCGTCCCGGGCGGGGCCGCTCAGCTGACGAGCTGCTGGGCGAAGACGTGGGGGGTGAAGCCGGTGAGGTCGCCGATGCCCTCGCCCTGGCCGACGAGCTTGATCGGGATGCCGGTGCGCTCCTGGACCGCGAGGACGAAGCCGCCCTTCGCTGAGCCGTCGAGCTTGGTGATGACCAGGCCGGTGACGCCCGCGTGCTCGATGAACGCCTCGGCCTGGCTCAGCCCGTTCTGACCGGTCGTCGCGTCGAGCACGAGCAGGATCTCGGAGATCGGGGCCTGCTTCTCGATGACGCGCTTGATCTTCGTGAGCTCGTCCATCAGCCCGCCCTTGGTGTGCAGGCGGCCGGCCGTGTCGATGATGACCATCTCGACGCCGGTGTCCTTCGCGAACTGCACGGTCTGGAAGGCGACGGACGCCGGATCCTGGCGCTCCTGCTGCGGGCGGACGATCTGGGCGTCGGCGCGCTGCGCCCAGGTGGCGAGCTGGTCGACCGCCGCGGCGCGGAAGGTGTCGGCCGCGCCGACCACGACGCTCCGGCCGTAGTTGCGGAGGAACTTGGCGAACTTGCCGATGGTCGTGGTCTTGCCGACGCCGTTCACGCCGACCACGAGGATCACGGCGGGGCGCTCGCTGAGCTTGAGGGTGGTGTCGTACTTCGACAGGCGCTCCTCGAGGGACTCGCGGAGCATCCGCTGGAGGTCGCGCGGGTCGGTGGTGGAGTATCGGGCCACCTTGGCGCGGAGGTCGTCGACGATCTCCTCGGTGATGTCGGGGCCGAAGTCGGCGGTGATCAGCGCCGTCTCGAGGTCGTCCCAGGTCTGGTCGTCGATCGTGCGCTTCTCGAACAGGCCGCGCAGTGCGCGGCCGAGCGACCAGGAGGTGCGTTCTGCCATGGGTCCAGGCTACCGGCGGGCGCGCCTCCGAGCGGTCGGGGAGGCGGGTTCAGGCCGGGGGCGCGGCGACGCGCTGGCCGACGACGGCCGAGACGCCGTCCTGCCGCATCGACACGCCGTAGAGGGCGTCCGCGATCTCCATGGTCCGCTTCTGGTGGGTGATGACGATCAGCTGGCTCGAGGTGCGCAGGTCCTCGAAGATGCTGAGCAGTCGGCCGAGATTCGCGTCGTCGAGGGCGGCCTCCACCTCGTCCATGATGTAGAAGGGGCTCGGCCGCGACTTGAAGATGGCGACCATGAACGCCACGGCCGCGAGCGAGCGCTCCCCTCCGGAGAGGAGCGACAGCCGCTCGATCTTCTTGCCGGCCGGCCGCACCGCGACCTCGATGCCGGTGGTGAGCAGGTTCTCCGGGTCGGTCAGCCGGATGCTGCCGGTGCCGCCGGGGAAGAGGACGGGGAACACGTCCGCGAACGCCGCCTGCGTGTCGTCGAACGCGGAGGCGAACACGGTCTGCATCGTCTCGTCGAGCTCCTCGATGATGGTGAGCAGGTCGCGCCGGGTCCCGGTGAGGTCGGCCAGCTGCTCGGTCAGGAACGCGTGCCGCTGCTCCAGCGCGGCGAACTCCTCCAGCGCGAGCGGATTGACGCGGCCCAGCTGCCCGAGCTGCTTCTCGGCCTTCTCGAGGCGGCGGCGCTGCTCCTCGCGGACGTAGGGCCGCGGCTCCTGCTCCTCGTCCGTCTCGTCGGGGACGCCGACTCCGGGACCGTACTCCTCCACCAGCACGTCCTCGGCGAGCCCGAGCTCGGACGCGGCGCGCTCGAGCAGACCGGTGAGCTGCAGGGGCTCCGCCGCGAGGAGGGGAGCGTGCGCGACCGGCTCCAGTCCGTCACCGAGAGCGTCCACGGCCTCGAGCTGCAGATCTACGAGAAGAGGCTGCAGCTCACCGGTCTGCTCGAGCGCGCCGCGTCCGAGCTCGGGCTCGCCGAGGACGTGCTGGTGGAGGAGTACGGTCCCGGAGTCGGCGTCCCCGAC